>JBEKAP010000040.1:0-12949 GCA_050015875.1 Candidatus Dormibacteria bacterium
GTCGACCCGGTAGAGGTTCTGAAAGCGGCCGCCATCGCCGATCCCGGTGGTGCGCAACCAGGCGAAGAAGCCGTGTGCCTCCTCGTGCAGGCCGAGCTGGAAGAGACCGAAGAGGGTGAGGGAGGCGTCCCGCAGCCAGGTGAAGCGGTAGTCCCAGTTTCGCCGGCCTCCGATCGCCTCGGGAAGGGAGGCGGTGGGCGCCGCCACGATCGCGCCGGTCGGCGCGTAGATCATCAGCTTGAGCGCCAGCGCCGACCGCCACACCGCCTCGGGATAGGCTCCTGCGTACCTGACCCTGCCGATCCAGCGCCACCAGTAGGCCTGGGTCTGGCGGAGCAGGCCGAGCGCCCGCTTCACGGTCCACCCGCTCTCCGAGGTGGTGCACTCCTCGCGGGCATGCTGACAGCGAAGCGAGAGCGCGACCGCCTGGCCCGCGTGAAGGGTGAAGCCGCCGGTGCCACCCCGAATCTCCGCCGTCGACACGACGCAGAAATGGAGCCCGTCGGCGTCGCCATGGAAGCGGCGACCCTCGGCGCAGAACCCACCCGTGGCACGACCGTAGTCGGGCCGGGGTGCCAGGCGGTGCTCCATGGCCACCGAACCGGTCAGGCAGTCGACGATGCGGACGATCCGCGGGCGGGGATGGGGACCCGCGTGGTGGCCGATCGTCCCCTCGTCGATCGGCATGAAGTCGATGACCTGGACCCTTCCGGTCGCAGTGGAGAAGATCGTCCGCAGGATGTTGGTGCGGTCGTCGTACCGCTGCTCGGCGCGGTGGGCGCCCCGCGGCCGGAGCTGCCAGTGCCCGCCCTGCCGCGCGTCCAGGATGCGGCCGAAGAGCGATGGCGAGTCGAACCTTGGCAGGCAGCACCAGTCGATGCTCCCGTCGACGCCGACGAGGGCGGCGCTGCGGCAGTCGCCGATCAGCCCGTAGGCCCCGATGGGGAGGTAGCCGCCGGTACGGTCCACCCCCTGCGGCATCAGTCGGGCTTCCCGCCCGGGTCGGTGGAGCCGCCGATGCCGGGGGCGGAGGAGCCGCCGACGCCGGGGGGTAGGGAGTCACCGATGCCGGCGGGCGGCGCGACGAAGCAGGAGCGGGCACCGGTGTGGCAGGCCGGGCCGGCGGGCTCGACCAGGAGCAACACCGCATCGCCGTCACAGTCGATGCGAACCTGCACGATGCGCATGCTGTTGCCGCTCGTCTCCCCCTTCTGCCAGAGGCGATCCCGGCTCCTGCTCCAGAAGGTCGCCCGGCGGGTGACCAGGGTGGCCTCGTAGGCCTCGCGGTTCATGTGGGCGACCATCAGCACCTCGGCGGTCCCCGCATCCTGCACGACGGCCGTGACCAGCCCGCGGCTGAAGTCGGGGCTGCGCCCCTCGGGCTCCGGGTTCAGGGCGAGGGCCGGGGGTGCCGCCTGCCGCCGCCCCGAGTGACGCTCGAGGTTCACCCGGTAGCCGTTGGGCGAGAAGACATTCATCGACCAGCCGTCCATCAGCTCCCAATAGCGCTCCGGGGCCGTGTGGCGATAGCCGAGCCGGGCGCAGAGCCGGGCGGCGCCGGCGAGATCGTCGACCTGGAACTGCCAGAGGATGGAGTCGTTGGCGGCACGGGCCCTGAAGCGCTCGCTGATCTCGATCCCGAACTCCACCTCCCCCTGCCGCATGGCGACGAATCCGGGGACCTCGTCCCCCTCGAAGAGGACGGTGAACCCGAGGTCCTTGTAGAACTGCACCTCGGCGTTCAGGTCCTCGACGTAGATGACGGGGACGAGCTTGGTGAACCTCACAGGCGCACCTCGATGCCGTGATCGCGCAGGTAGGCCTTGGTCTGGGGAATGGGGTGGATGCCGTCGTGGAAGATGGAGGCCGCCAGCGCGGCGTCGGCACCCCCCTCGTCCAGCACCGCGCGGAGGTGCTCCGGCTCCCCGGCCCCGCCACTCGCGATCACCGGGATGGTCAGCCGGTCGCAGACCGCGCGGGTGAGCAGGAGGTCGTAGCCGTCCTGGGTGCCGTCGCGATCCATGCTGGTCAGAAGGATCTCGCCGGCGCCCCGCTCCGCCGCCTCCCCGGCCCAGGCGAGGACGTCACGTCCGGTGTCGCGGCGCCCGCCGTGCGAGAACACATGCCAGCCGTCGCCCTCACGCCGGGCGTCGACGGCGACCACGATGCACTGCACCCCGAAACGCTCGGCCGCTTCGCCGATGAGCGTGGGACGGGCCAGCGCCGCCGTGTTCAGCGAGACCTTGTCGGCGCCGCTGCGCAGCATCCGGTCGATGTCGTCGAGACCGCGTAACCCGCCTCCAACGGTGAGCGGGATGAAGACGGAGTCGGCGGTGCGGCGCACCGCATCGAGGAGGATCTCTCGCGCGTCGCTGCTCGCCGTGATGTCGAGGAACACCAGCTCGTCGGCTGATTCGGCGTCGTAACGCGCCGCCAGCTCGGCCGGGTCCCCGGCGTCGCGGAGATTGACGAAGTTGACCCCCTTGACCACCCGCCCGCGATCCACGTCGAGGCAGGGGATGATCCGCTTGGCCAGGGTCATCGGGGGAACCGGAGAATCGCCGCGCGGAGGTCGAAGCTGCCCTCGTAAAGGGCGCGGCCCACGATGGCCCCGGCGGCTCCCGCCTCGTCACAGCGGGCGATGTCGTCGACGGTGCTGATCCCTCCGCTCGCGATCACCGGTCCCGGGAAGGAGCGGACGGTCTCCTCGAGTCCGGCGAGGTCCGGGCCATTCAGCATCCCGTCCAGGGAGACCTCGGTCCGGACCAGGCCGGCCAGTGGCCACGTCGCCCACCGCTCCAGGTGAGCGGCGGCGCTGCCGGCGCCCTCGGTCCAGCCCTCGGCCTGGGCGACGTCGCCGCGCACGTCCAGCGAGACCAGGCAGCGACCCGGCAGCGCCGCGCAGATCGCCTCGGCGGCGTCGGGCTCGCGCACCGCGACGCTCCCCAGCACGACGAGGGTGGCGCCCGCCGCCAGCCACCGCTCGGCCGCCGCCAGGGTACGGACCCCCCCCCCGACCTCGATCTCGACGCCGCCCTGACGGGCCGCCTCGAGCACGCCGCGCGCCGCGGCGGCGGAGTCGAGGTCCGCCAACCCCCGGGCCGCGTCGAGGTCGACCAGATGGATGCGGTGGGCACCGCTCTCGACGAGGCGCCGGGCGACGCCGGCCGGGTCGCTCTCGTAGACGTGCTCCCGGTTGTAGTCGCCCTGGATCAGCCGGACGCAACGCCCCCCCCGGATGTCGATGGCAGGGATGACGATCATGGCAGCGACGGCTCCGCCGACCTCCGCCCGCCGAGCGCAGCGGCCACCAGATTGGCGTAGATGCGCAGCCCGGCCGGGCCGCTCTTCTCGGGGTGGAACTGGGTGCCCGTCACCACTCCCCGCTCGCAGATGGCGACGATCTCACCGCCGTGGTCCACGGTGGCGACCACGTCCTGGGGGTCGGCATCGGCGGCATAGGAGTGGACGAAGTAGCAGCGCGTGCCCTCCTCGACCCCCTCGGTGAGCACCGCCGGCCGGCGCAGGCGGAGTGAGTTCCAGCCCATGTGAGGCACCTTGAGCGGCGGCGCCGCCGTGATGCGGCGCACCCGGCCCGGAAGCAGGCCGAGCCCGATGCCGCCCTCCCCCTCCTCGCTGGAATCGAAGAGCAGCTGGAAACCGAGGCAGACACCGAGGACGGGCCGGCCGCGGACGGCCGCCTCCCTCACGGCATCGCCCAGCCCGGAGCCGAGCAGCAGCGCGGCAGCGGGGGCGAAGGCACCGACGCCGGGGAGCACCACCCCGTCGCTGCCGGCCACGACCCTCGGGTCGGGGGTGATCACCGCCTCGGCCCCGGCGCGGGCCAGCGCCCGCTCGACGCTGCGCAGATTACCGACCCCGTAGTCGACGATCGCCACCCGCATCATCAACCATCGACCTCGGCACGGGGCAGAGCACGCCGGCTCCGGAGCATCAGGGCACCCGCCCCGCGGAGGCGGCCCAGCGCCCGACCCGAAGCATCAGAGGACACCCTTGGTGGAGGGCACCCCGCGCCCGACCACGGTGAGCGCGTCGCGGGTGGCGAGCCCCAGGGCCTTGAAGGCGGCCTCCGCGACATGGTGCAGGTTGACGCCCCGGATCAGGTCGACATGGAGGCTGATCCCCGCCGATTGAGACAAACCCTGCACGAACTCGTGGAGCAGGGTGACGTCGAAGTCGTTGATCCGGCCCTTCAGGGCCGGCATCTCCCAGGTCAGGTGGGGGCGGTTGGAGAAGTCCAGGGCGCAGCGAGCCAGCGACTCGTCGAGGGGAGCGTAGGCGTGACCGAAACGGCGGATGCCGGCGCGGTCGCCGAGGGCGCGGCTGATCGCCGCGCCGAGGGCCAGCCCGCAGTCCTCGACCAGATGGTGGGCGTCCACGTCGATGTCCCCGGAGCCGTGGAGCCGGACGTCCATGCCGCTGTACTTGACGAAGGATTCGAGCATGTGCCGGAAGAAGGGCAGAGGCACCTCGATGTCCGCCTTGCCCTCACCGTCGATCTCGACCTCGACCCGGATGCGGGTCTCCCTGGTCGCGCGCTCCTCGGTCGCGTTCCGGCGCGACGCCGGGCCGGGGCTGCTCTCACTCATCGTTCACCGTCCTCCATCGTCCATCCTGAGCCGGATCGCCCGCTCGTGGCCGCGCAACCCCTCGGCGGCGGCGAGGGCGCAGGCGACGGGCGACAGCTCGTCGAACTCCGCGGCCGACAGATCGACCACCGACTGCCAGCGCTGGAAGTCCATGACCGAGAGCGGTCCGCGGTGGCGGGCCGCGCCCCCGGTCGGCAGCGTGTGGTTGGGCCCGGCCACGTAGTCGCCCATCGAGACCGGCGAGCGCCGGCCGACGAAGACCGCGGAGGCGGTGTGCGGCTCGTCGCGCAGTGACTCGGCGGCCTCACCCTGCAGGGAGAGGTGCTCGGCGGCAAACTCGTCGGCGAGGCGGCGTGCGGCATCCAGCGACTCGGCGACGACCACCGCCCCGTGGCGCCCGGCCGCAGCCGCGATGATCCCGCTCCGCGCCGCGGCCGACGCCTCCTCGGCGAAGGCGTCGACCACCTGGGCGGCGAGGCCCGCGGAGTCGGTGAAGCACACCGCCCAGGCCAGGGGGTCGTGCTCGAGCTGGGAGACCAGATCGGCGGCGATCAGACGGGGGTCCGCGCCTGCAGAGGCGATCACCGCGATCTCGGTGGGGCCGGCCACGCCGTCGATGCCGACCTCGCCGAAGATCGCGCGCTTGGCCAGGGTCACGAAGAGGTTGCCGGGACCGGTCACCTTGTCGACCTGGCCGATGCTCTCCGTCCCGTAGCCGAGGGCTCCGATGGCCTGGGCGCCGCCGACGGCGTGAACCTCCGACACCCCCAGGTGGTGGGCGCTGGCGAGGACCAGCGGATGCACCGACCCGTCCGGGCCAGGCGGCGAGACCAGCGCGATCTCCCCGACACCCGCGATCTGGGCGGGGATCACATTCATCAGCACGGTGCTGGGGTAGGCGGCACGACCCCCGGGGACGTAGCAGCCGGCCCGGCGCAGCGGCAGGGGACGGAGGTGCGCGGTGGGGGTGCCGCGCGCGGCGGTGTCCCGCTGGGGCTCGTGGATCGCCCGGATGCGCGCGGCGGCGGCGCTGATCGCATCGCGGATCTCGGGCGCGGTCTGCTCCCAGGCACGGGCCATGGCCTCCGCCGGCACGCGGGTCTCGGCGACGTCCACCCGGTCCAGCCGCTCCGTCCAGCGGCGGACGGCAGCGTCGCCGTCCCGTGCCACCTCATCGAGGATGGTGCGAACGACGTGCTCGGCGGCGACGGGCAGGTCGAACCACGCCGCCAGCGGGCCCGCGGTCTCGGCGTCCAGAAGTGCGGTCGAGCCCCGCCGCTCGGCGCGGACCTGTGCCCGCCACTCCGCGGGGCTGGGAGCGCGGAGCCGGGGGATCACGGCACGGCGGCGGGTGCGGGCCCCGCCGTGACGGTCCGGCGGAGGGCGGCGGCAAGCTGGTTGACCGCCTCACTCCTCGTCTTGAGCGAGGCCTGGTTGGAGATCAGCCGGGCCGTGGAACGGCCCGCCTCGGCAACCTCGACGAGGTGGTTGGCGACGAGCGTCCGGCCGGTCGCGGTGATGTCGACGACGCAGTCGGCGAGGCCCATCGCCGGGGCCAGCTCGACCGACCCGTGGAGCTTGATCAGCTCGACCGCGAGCCCCAGGGAGTCGAAGAATTGGCGCGCGGCTGTCGGGTATTTGGTGGCGGCCCGGAGCGCCTGGGGGAAGCGCCCCTCGGCGATCGGAGAACCCTGGGGTGCGGCCAGCACCAGCCGGCAGGCTCCGAAATGGAGGTCGACCAGCTCGTAGCAGTCGCGGGCCTGCTCCCAGAGGATGTCCTTGCCCACGATGCCGGCGTCGCACGCGCCCATCTCCACATAGACGGGGACGTCGGTCGGCCGCACCTTGACGACGGTGGCGGTCGGGGTCGCGATCCTCAGCTGCCGGTCGAACCGGCCGGCGTCGATGTCCGCCACGCCTGCCTGCGAGAGCAGCCTGCAGGCGTCCTCGAAAAGAGCACCCCCGGGCAGGGCGAGACGGAGTCCGCCGCTCACCGAGGACCCTCGGCCTGTGCCGCCAGCAGTGCCTCGACCCCACTCCCCTCCCGGCCCCGGTAGCACCAGAGGACGGCTCCGTCGTCGTTGAGGCGCGCCATGCCCTCGACGACCGGTTCCTCACGGTGGCGGGCGGTGGGCTCGAGCTCGAGGGCGACCGCGATGCCGGCCTCACGAATGCGTGCGGCCAGGGCCGGGGCCTCGCGCGCCCGCCTCGCGGAGTAGGCGAGACGGAGGGCGCCGGCCTGTGCGTTCTGCCCCGATCCACGCATCAGAGCGTCGCAGCAGCGGTCGACGTGGAGGACGAAGCCGGTCGCCGGCAGATCCGTGCCGAAGGCCGCGAGCAGCCGGTCGTAGCGGCCGCCCGAGCCGAGAGGGAAGCCCAGGTCGGCACTGAACAGCTCGAAGGTCGGACCCGTGTAGTAGTCCCAATCGCGCACCGCCCCGAGGTCGAGGTGGACGCTGGCGGTGATCCCATGGCGGTCGAGGACCTCCCACAGCTCCGCGAGCTCGGCCAGCACCCGGTGCGGCCTGGCGGCGGAGATCCGGGCGCCTGCCATGTCGAGGATCTCCCGACCACCCCGCAGGGTGGGGAAGGCGAGCAGAAGCTCGCGCTCCGCCTCGCCCGCCTCGGTCCCTCGCAGAGCCTCCTCGACGGCCACCAGGTCACGTCTGCGCAGCGCGCCCGCGACCTGGCTGCGGGATTGCGCGTCCAGATTCGCGGAGTCGAGAAGGGAGGGGACGAAATCGGCGTGACCGACGTCGATCTGGACCCCGGTGACCCCGGCCCGCTCGAGTGCGGCGGCGGCCACGGCGATGCACTCCGCGTCCGCGGAGAGCCCGGGGTGGCCGATCAGCTCACATCCCGCCTGCATCGCCTCGCGGCGGCGACCACCGAGCGGCGGGCGGTTGAAGAGCACCGGTCCGGCGTAGCAGAGGCGAAGCGGCGACTGCGCCCCCTGGAGCTGGGTGGAGACCACCCGGGCGACGCTCACGGTGCGCTCACCGACCAGGGCGAGCAGCGAGCCGTCGGCGTCCATGAAACGGAAGAGCTGGGCCTGGAGCCCACCGCCGACGCCGGCGGCCACGGTCTCGAGCGGCTCCACCAGCGGGGTGGAGAGGTACTCGTAGCCCCAGGCGGCGAAGGTGTCGACGAAGGCCTCGGTGACGATCCGCCGGCGCTGTGCCGCGGCACCGATCCAATCGGCGAATCCGCCCGCACGACCACGCGCCGGGTTCTGCAGGGCGCTCATAGGTGCGAAGTCTAGACAGGCTCCGCCCCGGGTCGTGGCGAAACGGCGCGAACGACCGGATCGATGGGGATGACCCGCGCCGCGACGAGGGTCGAGGGCCACCGCCCGCGGGGGACGGCGGCCCTCGATGCGCCTCGTCTATGCCGTGAGAGTTACAGGCCCGCCGGAGGCGGAGGAGGCGGGGTCTGGTTGAACCCGGAGAAGGTGGTGCTCAGCGGCGCGGTCGCCGGCTGGGCGTCGGTCTTGCTCAGCCAGCCGCCGACGGCGATCGCCGCGGCGGTGATGAGGGCGACGAAGAAGCCGATCGAGATGCCGGCGCTGAAGCTGTACCCGGGGCCGCTGACACTCGCACCGCCACCGTAGGTCAGGAGCATGATCGCGGTGAGCAGCAGGACCACGCCACCCACGACGTAGATCATGAAGTCCTGGGCCGGCAGGGCGGGGACGACCTGCGGGGCGAACGTCCTGAGCGCGAAGAGGACGATGAGGACGAGCAGGACGATGAAGCCGATCACGCCTTCCCAGTAGCCGAAGCCGCCGATCCCCGAGCTCGCGCTCGAGCCGGCGATGCCGACGATGGAGGAGCCGCTGTAGCTGTACGAAGAGCTCCACCACCAGGGGATGAAGTAGTTGATGAGGGCGAGGATCAGGCCGGCTCCGATCGCGAGCTGGCCGTTCGAGTAGGTTTTTCCACCTATCTGTGCTGGCATTTCAGGTACTGAACTCCTTTGCGCATGTTTGGTTTGGGCGACTGACGAAGGCTACCGCCTGGCGGTGGCCTCTCACAACTGCGAATCAGGGTTCACATACGCGGATGTCGCAACCCCTGAGCGGTCGGTGAGCCGGCCCCGCGGACGGCACACTCCCCGACAGGCCATCCCCCTCGTGGAGAGGCCCACCCCCTCTCGGCGGGGGAGGCACTCACATCCGCCCGTACTCGACCGCCCCAGCCGCGCATCTCAGTCCGCCTCCGCGATGGGCATGGCGAGCAGGGTGTCGAGCTTGGCCTGGGCTAGCTCCAGCAGGTTGGGCACCGCCTCGACCGGCAGGTCCAGCTGGGCGGCGATCGCCGTGTGGTCGGCGCCCTGGTCGCGGAGGCGAAGGGCCTCCGCATACGCCGGGGTCAACTCCGACAGGGCCAGCTCCCGGTTCATCGAGTGGCCACGCTAGGGAGATCGGGGAGCATCGTCATGAGTACCGCGGTACCCAGCCCGGAGACCCCACCCGCCGGCGAGTACTCAGACGGCGCCGTCAGTACTCATTCAATGCGGTCCGGGACGGCGGCGAGCACCGCCGCGAGCTGTGCTCGCGAGCTCACACCCAGCTTCGAGTACGCCTGCTGCAGGTGATTCTCCACGGTGCGAACGGAGAGCCCGAGCCGTGCGGCGACATCCGCGCTGCTCGCACCGCCGGACACGACCTGTGCCACCTGGAGCTCCCGGTCGGTGAGGGCGCGATGGGTCGAGACGCGGGCGACGATCGGCGACCGGCTCCCCTCGCAGTCCGCGATCAGGGCGGCGCCCCGGAGCGTGGGGACGCGGGCGCGGTTCGGCATCCCCGCCTTCCGGTAGGCCTCGGCGGCCTCCGTCGCCGACTCGGCGGCGAGCAGGGTGAGCCCCATCCGCTCGAAGTCGAGGGAGATCCGCTCGAGACCGGCGCCGTCGGCGTCGATCAGCGCGCCCACGTGGGCCGCCAGCGCGGGGATGAGATCGCCTTCGGAACGCCCGGCGAGGAGCTCGAGACGGCGACCCCCGGAGAGGTCGCCGAGGCGCGCGGCGTCGTGGAGGGCCCAGGCCTCCATGGACGAGAAGCCGGCCTCGCCCCAGCCGCCGGCGGCTCGCCGAGCGGCCGGAGCAGCCCGTCCGATCTCGCCCTGGGCCCAGAGCACCCAGGCCTCGGAGAGGTCGACCCAGGGCAGCTCGGTGGGCAGCGCGACGACCGCGGCGTGGGCCGCGGCGAGGGCGGTCTCTGCCCGCCGGAGGTCACCGCGAAGGCTCGCCGCCTGCGCGAGCACCCCCTCAAGGACCACCAGATGACCGCCGCCGGCCATGTAGCGGTGGCAGATCGCGGCTCCCTCCTCCAACCAGGACCTGGCCGTCCTGCTCTTTCCGGCGAGCAGCGCCGCCCATCCGACCAGGCCGGTCCAGTAGCCGCGCAGCGGTTCCAGGCTGGCCTCGACGAGGCGGTCGTGCACCTCTTCGGCCAGCCGGCCCGCCTCGGGGATGCGGCCGGCGAACCAGAGGGCCATCCAGCGGCCGGTGAGGAGGTCGGAGCGGGTGGCGAGCAGCTCTGGAGAGTCGCGGAGGAGTTCGATCCCGGCGTCGAGAGCGGTGACGGCCTGGAGGGGCCGCCCGGAGGAGGCGAGCGCCAGCCCGCGCACACCGATGGCCCCGATCCGCGCGGCCAGCGGGGCGCCGGCGCTCTCGATGACCGCGGTGCTGAGGGACTCGGCCGTCCCGAGTTGACCCGCTGACAGCTCGAAGAGCGCTCGGGTGACGGCCAGCTCGGGGGCGGCGCTGCCCTCGGGAAGGCTGATCAGCGCCTCGTTGAGGACCTCGAGGGCCCGCTCGGCCCTTCCCAACCCATCGTGGAGGTTCTGAGCGCGGGCCAGAGCCAGCTCGGCCTCCTGCTGGGGCCCGGCGGGAAGGGCTGCCTCGAGGACAGCCTGCGCCTCCGCCGGCCGGCGCAGCCCGGTGAGTGCCCGGGAGAGCGCGATCTCCGCAGGAAAGCCCGCGCCGGCGTCGACCGCGGCCCGCGCCAGCGCCTCGGAGGTGTCGAAACGCCCTGAACCGAGCATCCATCGGGCGGCGGCCAGGGCGGACTCGGCGTTGACCGGCTGTCCCGCCTCCAACCGGATCATTGCCAGCCGGCTCGGGTCGTCACCGCGCCGGAGCGGGGTCGCCTCGAGGGCGTCGCCCAAACGCCCGAGCAACTCCCTCCTTCGGAGTGGGGTCAGACCGCCGCGCAGCGCCTCGGCATAGAGGGGATGGGCGAGGCGAACCTGCCACCAGCGCCGGTATCTCTCGGTCACGGTGATGGTGGTGATCACCGCGGCGGCCTCGAGGTCCCGGATGACGGCGGGAGCGACCAGCCTCTCCAGGACGTCGAGCGGGAGGGGTTCGGCAAGCGCGAGTGCCTCGGCCGCCTCGCGCTGCGGTGCGGAGAGGGGGCGGAGCCGCTGCTGGATGGCCTCGAGCGGGCCGCCCGCCGCCACCGGCTCGCCCTCCCAGCGCCAGACGCCATCGCGCTCCGCAAGGGCCCCCGAGCCGAGCCCGATCTCGACCAGCTCATGGAGGAAGAGGGCGTTGCCCTGGCTCAGCCGGCCGAGCTCGTGGCGCGTGCCGGCATCCAGGTGACCGTCCAGCACCTGGCCGAGGAGCGCCTCCACCTCGGTCCGGGAGAGGGGCTGGAGCTCGATCCAGCCGATGGCGCCGTCCTTGCGCAGCCCGGTGATCGGGTCGGGAAGGCTCTCCCCGGAGCGCGCCGTCAGGAGCAACGAGGCGGTCTGAGTGCTCGCCAATTGATGGAGCAGAGCGGACGAGGCGGCATCGAGCAGCTGGGCGTCGTCGACGGAGACCACCAGCCGGCCGTCCCCCCGCTCCTGGCGCAGCTCGCGAACGCTGTGGCGGAGGACATCGAGCGGACTCATCGATAGCGCCTCCGGGAGGAGCGGCGCCAGGGGGCCGAAGGGGATGGTCGCCGCCGCCACCGTGGCCGTCACCTCGCGGACGTGCCAGCCATCCCGGCGCAGCCGGGCGAGCGCCTCGCCGCGGAGCCGGGTCTTGCCGACTCCCGGAGCGCCCGCGATGATGACGCCGCACGAGGCCGGGCGCTCGAGCTCACGAGCAATCAGCGCCAGCTCCTCGTGCCGGCCGACGAGTGGCCACGGCGACCGGCTGGCGGTGGATGGCATGTGCAGTGACGAGCATTGTGCCAGCGTCGGCGCGGGCCCGCGCGCGGGTCGGTCGCCGGCCAGCAGGGTTGAGAGAAACCCCCGACGGTCCTGACGCCCCCTCCTCGGCGCGGCGCGCCTAGCCTCACCGGTCCGGTCAGGACATGCCTCGCCGCGGGTGTCTGCGTACCCGCCTGCTAGTACTGGTCCTCCGGGCGCACATCCTCGTCCACGTCGTCGTCCTCGCTGTCCACGTCGTCGAGGGCCGCGGGCTCCTCGAACTCCTCGTCGGCGGCAAGCGGCTCGCCTTCCTCGGCGGGCTCCCGCGGCTCGACGGTCTCGTCGTCCTCCTCGCCGTCGGACGAGGCGGCCTCACCCACCCCGCGCTGGGCGAGCAGCGACTCCTTGGCGTAGGGCCGGAACTCCTCACGCCTCTGGCGGGTGACCGGGAAGGACGACTTGCGGGCGTTCTCGGTGGACTGGAAGGCTTCGCGGATGATGATCTCGATCTGGTTCTCCTCCACCCGAGCCACCACCGCCGTGTAGCGATTGCCCGTCGAGACGAGGGGCACGAGCCTGCGGGCGATCTTGCTGTCGACGTCGCCCAGCACGACCCCCGCGATGGTCTGAGCCTGGAGGCCGCCGTCCTGCAGATGCAGCTCGACGACCTCTCCGGGCGCGACCACGATCACCACCCCGGCCTTGGGCGGGTTGAGCACGGTGAGCGCGCTCTTGCCAGGCTCCTCGGCGAAGAGGTCGACATCGATCGCCCCCACGGCCCCGGCGATCGTCTCGCGGCTCTCCAGAAGAAGCCGCAGCTTGCGGACGTTCTTCTGGGCGATCACGTTGAGCGGGTTGATCTGCAGGGCCTGCGAATACGCATCGAGGGCCGGCTGGGGCTCGCCGAGCTCGGTGAGGGCCTTGCCGATCCTATTGAACGTCTCGTCGTCGCTCCCGTGCCGCTCGACCAGGGCTCGGTTGATGGTGATGGCGTCCTGCCATCTGCTCTCGAGCGCCGCCTGGATGGCCTCTTCCACGTACAGGGTGCGCGGCTTGACACGTTCGGCTTCAGCCACTGACGAACTCCCTCAGCGTCGACTCGATGGTTCGGCCCGCTGCCGGATTGGCTTTGGCGATAGGCGGGGTCCGCTATGATACCGGCTCAGTGCGGCGCATCTGTTCGAAAGGATTCTCCACCTC
>JBEKAP010000041.1:0-12938 GCA_050015875.1 Candidatus Dormibacteria bacterium
CCCCCAGGAGATGGGCACGGGGGTGGCATTGCCGAGGGGCCCGTCACCGAGGCTGGCCGGACCCTGCCAGCCGTTCAGGTAGTACATCTGCCAGAGGCTGCCGTCGGTGCCTCTCCAGAAGATCTCCTCGTTGCCATATCCCCACGAGATCGGCTGAGGGTCGGAGGCGAGGTTCGCGAGCGTGGTCATCTTCTGAGGCCCGTACCAGCTACCGTTGATTTGGTACTCCTGCCAGAGGTTGCCGTCGGTGCCGCGCCAGAAGATGTCCTCGTTGCCCGGGCCCCAGGAGATGGGGTGGAGGGTGCCCGCGACCGTCGCGCCAAGGGACGCGGGGGCCTGCCACGCGATGACCGGCAGGTTGCTCCCGGTGCGCTGCATGTTGCCGTGGAAGGTGGGCCAGGACGAGGCGCCCATCTGGGACGCGTTGGTGCCATTCACCGTCCAGACCGTCACGTTGTAGGTGTCCGTCGCACCGCAGCTCAGGTTGCCCGACGCCGACGTCAGGATGGCGCTCAGGCCACCGCTGCCGAGGTTGGCGACGGTCGGGGTGCTGAACGAGGTCGCCCCTCCCGGGAGGGACTCGATGGTCGGCGATCCGAGGTCCGACATCGAGTAGACGATGAGGCCGTCGGGCGACGGCACGTAGATGCCGTTCCGGCCCGTCCCGTCGACCGGAGCGATCGCCGGCCCGGCGGAGAAGGGCTGGGAGCCCTCGCCCGGCAGTGTGATCGGGAATCCGGGCACCGCATTGCCGTTCTGGTCGACGGCGTAGAGCGTGCCGTTCTCGGTCACATCCACGACCTCGCTGCCGCCGTTGCCGAGCAGGTCCCCCACGGCCGGCGACGCGAAGGTCACGTCATTGGTGGCGGACGGGTAGCCGGCATGGTCGGTCCCGTTGGCGTTGAGACCCACGATGTAACGCCCCACGGGCTGCCCCGTGGTCTGGCTGTAGTAGTGGCCGGTGCCGTTGACGATGACGTCGCTGCCGCCGAAGTCCGCGACCGCGGAGGAGGCCCACGGCACCTCGTTGACCCCGCTCCACCAGAGCTGCTGGCCGTTCGGTCCCCAGACCCAGTAGATGCCGCCGGTCACACCGTTGCGCCCGCTGGCGTCCGAGGGGGTGATGACGTCCAGCTCGCCGGTGTCCTGCAGGTCCGCCAGGGTCGGGGTGGAGAGGGAGCTGTCGTACACCACCTGCGGCCACCCCGGGACCGGCGTGCCATTGCTGAACCAGGCGTACGTGTGCAGATCGAGAGCCGACGCGAACAGCTCCTGCCTGCCGTCCCCGTACAGGTCGCCCACTGCGACCGACGAGAAGAAGCCGGACTGAACGCCGTTGCCACCGTACAGGCTGTGCTGCGGCCAGCCCGGCCGCTCCACGCCATTGCCATTCCAGACGTTCACCGTGCCCGAGTAGTCGGCGACGATGACGCTCGGGAGGGTGTCGCCGTCCAGGACCGCGATCGTCGGGCTGCCCGCCACGCCGTCCGCCACCTGCTTCGGCCAGCCGGATACCACCTGCCAGGTGCTCGCGTACCAGGCGTAGACATAGCCGTCGGAGAAGGCCGCCACGATCTCCTCCTGACCGTTGCCGAAGAGATCACCGACCGCCGCCGAGCTGAAGGGCTCGGTGAACTCGCCTCCCTCGGTGCACAGCACGCTGCCGCTCACGGAGAGGTTGTGCGCCTCGGTCAGAGATGGCGCGGCCACCGCGGCGGCTCGTGCCTCCGACAACGGTGGAAGGGCTGCGGCGCAGAGCGCCACACCCGAGAGCAGTGCGGACACTGCGAGGCGACGAGTCAGCATGGCGAGTCCGTCCCTATATGGCTGATCCGCCCATTCTCATCGGACCCATCGTCACCTTCACCGATGATCGAGTGACGTTCCTGTGACCGGCCGCCACGCCCGGCGCGGCCGGGGGTTGTCAGCGCGTGCTATGGTCGAGCCGTGTCGGAGACCGCTGGGAGCGCCCCGGGCGGGCCGGCGGACCCGGTGGTCTCGATCGTCATCCCGGTCCTCGACCGGGTGGATCTGCTGCTTGGATGCCTCGACTCGCTCACTCACCTTGCCGAGACGCGCCCTCGCGAGACCATCGTCGTCGCCAACGGCACGGACGCCGCGCGGCTGACCGAGATCGAGAGTCGCGACGACGTCACCCTCGTCAGGTCCGCGGTCAACCTCGGGTTCGCGGGGGGCTGCAACTGGGGAGCTCGGCACGCCCGCGGGCGGTATCTGATCTTCTTGAACGACGACACCGAGGCCGAGAGCGGATGGCTGTCCGCGCTTCTCCGCGCCGCCGGTGGCGACGGACGCATCGGCGCGGTGGGCAGCAGCCTCGCCGGCTTCGACGGCACCCTCCAGGAGGTCGGGGGTGTGCTCTGGAGCGACGGCGGGACCCATCGCCTCGGCCGCGGCCTGGCCGCGCCGGCCAGCGGGTCGGACGAGGCCATTCGCGACGTGGACTACAGCTCCGGCTGCGGGCTCCTGGTCACCCGCGACGCCTGGGAAGCGGTCGGCGGCTTCGACCCCGGCTACTACCCCGGGTACCACGAGGATGTCGATCTCTGCCTTGCGGTGCGCGGTCACGGCTACCGCACCGTGGTCGCCCCCGCCGCCCGCCTGCGCCATCACGAGGGGGCGAGCACGGACGAGGCCTACCGAGTCCTGGCGGCGCGCCGCTCCGGCCTCCGCTTCCGCGCCAAGTGGTCGGATGCTCTGCGGGACTACGAGCCGCATCCCGACCCACCCCTTCCGGGGCGTGTCGAAGCCGCTGTCGAGGCGGCCCTGCGCCGGACCGTGGAGCGCCCCCTCCCGCCGCGCCGTCGGGCTCGGAGCGCGCGCCCGAGCGCCGGTTCGGAGGAGGAGAGCGGCCTGCTGCGCCTCCAGGTCGGCGCCCTGCTGGCGGCTCTCGAGCTCGAGGACCAGCGGATCGGGCTGCTCACCGCCGAGGTCGCCCGGCTCCGACCGGAACACGAGAAGCTGGAGCGGCTGCGCCGCTTCACCGACCGGCTCCCATTTGCCCACCGACTGGCCCGGCGGCTCACGGCACGGCTTCCGGAATGACACGGACGGAGTGACCGCATTGACCTGTTTGCCCCCTGCGGTGCAGCTACGGCCCTGGTATCATCCGGCTCCCGTGGGGACGGGGATGTCCTCGGGGACCTCGGTGGCCGGCCCGGGCTGGGCCGGTCGCGGGGGACGCTCAGGCGGGGAGTTGCGCTGATGGCATGGGTTCCTCTCACCGAATCGATGGGCCGCGTGCTGGAGTCGATGAGCGGCATTCCGGCCGCCCAGCGCATCGGCCCGATCGACGGGGTGATGGTCAAGACCTTCACCCAGCACGCGGACCAGCGGGGTTACTTCATCGAGCAGCTGAAGCGCGGCGACCTGGACGACGCGGGACGCCCGTTCCTGCCCGACCAGAGCTTCGCCCAGATGTCACGCAGCCTCGCCTACGCCCGCGGTGGCAACCCTCCCGAGCTGATCAAGGCCTTTCACTGGCATCGGCGTCAGTGGGACTACTGGGACATCGTCCAGGGCAACGCCCGGGTGGTGCTGGTCGATCTGCGGGAGGGCTCCCCCACCGCCGGTCGCATCCAGACCCTCATCCTCGGCGAGCATGCCCCGAAGATGGTCGCCATCCCCCCCTTCGTCGGCCATGGGTATCAGGTGCTCGACCTGCACGATGTCATCCTCAACTACTACGTGACCGAGCCCTACGATCCCACCGATCCCGACGAGGGACGCATCCCCTGGGACGACCCCAGGATCGGATTCGACTGGCGCATCGAAAACATCTGAGATGCGGCTGCTCATCACTGGCGGCGCGGGGTTCATCGGCAGCGAGTTCGTCCGCATGACCCTGGCCGAGCACCCCGACGACCAGGTGATCGTCCTGGACAAGCTCACCTACGCCGGCAACGAACGCAACCTCGACCCGGTGCGCGACGACCGGCGCTTCCGCTTCGTCAAGGGCGACATCGCCGACGGCGAGCTGGTCCGCGGTCTCGCGGGAGAATGCGACGTGGTGGTCAACTTCGCCGCCGAATCCCACGTCGACCGTTCACTGGAGGAGCCCGGCCAGTTCATCCTGACCGATGTCTACGGGACCTACGTGCTTCTCGAGGCAGCCCGCTCGGCCGGTCACGCACGCTTCCTCCAGGTGAGCACCGACGAGGTCTACGGGGACGTCGGCGAGGGGCGTAGCCGGGAGGGGGATCCGCTTCGCCCCCGCAGCCCCTACAGCGCGAGCAAGGCGGGGGGCGAGCTGCTCGTCCAGGCCTACCGCGCCTCGTACGGGTTTCCGGCGATCGTCACCCGAGGCTCCAACACCTATGGCTGGTATCAGTATCCGGAGAAGATCATCCCGCTCTTCGTGACCAACGCCCTCGAGGACAGGCCACTGCCCATTTACGGCGACGGCACGGCGGTCCGGGACTACATCTTCGTCGAGGACCACTGCCGGGGCATCGACACGGCGCTTCGCCGGGGAAGCCCGGGGGAGGACTACAACATCGGCGCGGGCGGTGAGGTGAACGGCCTCACGGTGGCCGACGCCGTCCTCCGCCTGCTCGCCAAGCCGGACTCCCTCAAGCAGTTCGTGAGGGACCGTCTGGGACACGATCGACGCTACGCGCTCGACTCGTCGAAGCTTCGCGGGCTCGGCTGGCAGCCGCGGGTGTCGTTCGACGAGGGGATGGGGCGCACGGTGGCCTGGTACGTGGCCAACGAGGAGTGGTGGAGACCACTCAAGAACGGCGACTTCTGGGAGTTCTACAGGAGGAACTACCGGCGGGCGCCCGAGTGAGGGGACCGGTATGCGCATCGAGGTGATCGGCGCGCGCGGGCAGCTCGGCCGCGAGCTGATGGGCGCCCTGGCGGGCACGGGCCACCGGGTGTCCGGGCACGACGTGGAGTCCGTCGACATCCGCGACCCGGGCTCGGTCGCATCGCTCCTGGAGGAGGTCCGGCCCGAGGCCGTGGTCAACTGCGCCGCCTGGACGCGCGTCGACGCCGCCGAGACCGAGCCCGAGGCCGCCTGGCAGGTCAACGCCGTGGCCCCGGGGATCCTCGCCGGGGCGTGCGGCACCCGGGGCATCCTGCTCTGCCACCTCAGCACCGACTACGTCTTCGACGGCGCCGCCACCGCTCCCATCGACGAGACGGCGACGCCCGCTCCCCAGAGCGCCTACGGGCGCGGCAAGCTCGCCGGCGAGGAGGCGGTCAGGTCGATCCTGCCCCGCCATCTGATCGTCCGCACCGCCTGGCTGTACGGCCAGGAGGGGCCCAACTTCGTGCTGACCATGCTGCGCCTGGCCGGCGAGCGCGACCGGCTCCGGGTGGTGGCCGACCAGTGGGGCTCCCCCACCTGGACGGGCCATCTCGCCCCTGCCATCGTCCGGCTGGTCGAGCGAGGCGCCACCGGCACCTTCCACCTCACCAACTCCGGGGCCACCACCTGGCACGGGTTCGCCGAGGCCATCGTCGAGGAGGCGGGCCTCTCGACCCCCGTCGACCCGATCGCGACCGCCGATTTCCCGACCCCGACCCCCCGCCCCGCGTACTCGGTCCTGGCCGGCCGGGCATGGGACGCACTCGGCGAGGCGCCGCTCCCCCCCTGGAGGGACGGGTTGCGCGCGTACCTACGGGCGCGCGGGATCGCGCCGCGTCCCGAGCGCGCGCTCCCGGGACCGTAGACTTGCCGGACGGATCCCCTCGGAAGCACGTCGACGGAGCGATGACCAGGACGCGAAAGAGCTCGCCCGCGACCGGCGCGGTGGCGCCCGCCGCACTCTTCGATGCCGCCTACTACGCGCGCTACCCGGTCCCCGGCGGCGCGGAAACGGCATACGAGCGCAGCGGCCACTGGCTCGGCCTCTTCGCCCGCGCGGCGGATCGGATCGTCTCCGAGCTCGCCCCGGCCACCGTGCTCGACGTGGGCTGCGCGCATGGCTTCCTGGTCGAGGCGCTCCGCGATCGGGGGGTCGATGCCTGCGGACTCGACGTGAGCGCCTTCGCCGTATCCCAGGCGCGTCCCGACGTCGCCCCGCATCTGCGGGTGGGCAGCGTCCTGGACCCGATCCCGGGCCACTACGACCTGGTGACCTGCCTCGAGGTCCTGGACCACCTCGACGAGACCGACGCACCCGCGGCTGTGGGCGCCATCTGCGCGGTCACCGACGACGTCCTCTTCTCCGCGACCGCCGATGACTACCGCGACGGGACCCGCGTCAACGTCCGGCCGCCGGAGTACTGGGCCGAGCTCTTCGCCTGCCACGACTTCGTCAGCGACACCGGCTTCGACGCATCCTTTCTCGCCTGGTGGGCGGTGCGGTACCGGCGCCGTCGCGATCCGTGGCCGCGCGTGCTCGCCGACCGCGAGAGGGAGATCGGGCGGCTCAGGACCGAGGCCCACCAGCGGAACACGCTCGCCGTGGAGCGGACGCGGGAGCTCGGGCGGTTGAGCGAGCGCGTGACCGCGCTGGAGGCCGAGGCAGCCGGGCGTCCGGACAATGAGCGGCGCCTCTCCAACGCCCAGGCCGTGATCCTCGACATGGAGGCCCGTCTGCGCCTGCAGGCCTCCGAGCTGGCCAGGGCCGAGGCCCGGCAGCACGCTGCCGCGCAGGGAGGGAGCCTGCCGCGCCGGGCCGCGCGCAAGGGGGCGCGGGCCGCACGGGTGCTCGTCGCCCACGGTCCGGTGGAGTTCACCCGGCGGGTGGGGCGGCGGCTGCTCCCCGGGCGCGGCGTGCCTCGGGCTCCGACGGTGGAGGAGGACTACCAGACCTGGCTGGGCATCCACGAGCCGGACCGCGCACGGCTGGCGACCATGGCGGAGGAGGCGAGGCGCTGCACGGACCGCCCGCTCATCAGCGTGATCCTGCCCGTCTTCAACCCCGAGGAGTCGTGGCTCCGCGCCGCCCTCGACTCGGTGCGCGCCCAGGCCTATGACCGGTGGGAGCTCTGTGTCGCCGACGACGCGTCCTTCCGGCCCCACGTCGCCAAGCTGCTGCGGGCCCTGGCGGCGGAGGACCCCCGCGTCAAGGTGACCTTCCGCACCGAGAATGGCGGCATCGCGGTCGCCTCCAACAGCGCGCTGGAGCTGGCGACCGGCGAGTATGTCGCGCTCCTCGACCACGACGACGTGCTCCGGCCGCACGCCCTCTTCCGCGCGGTCGAGTACGTCCGCGAGCACCCCGACACCGACATCGTCTACTCGGACGAGGACAAGATCCTGGTCGACGGCAGGCGCGGCCAGGTCTTCTTCAAGCCGGACTGGTCACCCGACGGGCTGCTGGCGCAGAACTACATGTGCCACCTCGCGGTCCTCCGGCGCTCCCTGGTGATGGAGGTCGGCGCCTTCCGCCGAGGCTACGACGGGAGCCAGGATCACGACCTGCTGCTCCGCGCCACCGAGAGGGCCCGCCACATCGGTCACGTCCCGGACGTCCTCTACTCGTGGCGGCAGGTCCCGGGCTCCGCCGCCCTGAGCAGCGATGCCAAGCCGCAGGCTCGCGAGGCGGGGAAGCGGGCGGTCGAGGACGCCCTGGCCCGTCGCGGCCTCAGGGGGCATGTCGACCAGAGCTCCGTACCGGGCTGCTACGAGGTCCGCTACGACGTGGACGACCATCCCCGGGTGGAGGTCATCATCCCGACCCGCGACCGGGTCGACCTCCTTCGCCAGTGCATCGCCGAGATCGAGATCCGTTCGACCTACCCCAACGTCGGTGTCGTGATCGTGGACAACGACAGCCAGGCGCCGGAGACACTGCGCTACCTCGAGAGCACCCGGCATCAGGTGGTGCGCGCGCCGGGCTCCTTCAACTTCTCGCGGGTGATGAACACCGGGGTGCGCGCCAGCTCGGCGCCGTACCTCCTCTTCCTCAACAACGATGCCTTCGCCCGCGTCCCCGACTGGATCGAGAGGCTTCTGGAGCACTGCCAGCGGAAGGAGGTGGGCGCGGTCGGCTGCCAGCTCCGCTATCCCAACGGCGAGCTGCAGCACTGCGGGGTCGGGCTCGGCCACGGGCAGATCGCCTTCAATCTCCACGTCGACAGGCCCGGGGTCCGCAACGTGAGCGCCGTCACCGCGGCCTGCATGATGATCCGGCGCGAGGTCTTCGACGAGGTGGGCGGGTTCGACGAGCGCTTCGCCATCTCCTTCAACGACGTGGACCTCTGCATGCGGATCAGGGAGCGGGGATACCGGATCATCTACGACCCGCACGTCTGGCTCGAGCACGACGAGAGCGCGAGCCGCGGCCGCCTCCACCCCGAGGTCGACATCGCCCTGTTTCGCTCCCGGTGGGGGACCGAGCACACCCTGACCGACCCGTACATCAACCCCAACCTCAACTGGCCCTACGGGGATCGCCCTCAGCTCGCCACCCCCGTGGAGGTGTGACGGGAGGCTCAGCGCCCCGGCCACGGGATTGTCCCGGTCAGCCCCCGCGGTGGCGCCAGGCGGTCGCTCGACGGCGGATCGGCTCCTGGAAGGCCAGGGCGAGGCCGGCCGCGATCAGGATGAGCGCGGCAGCCGCGAGGAGCAGGGCGGCCATAGGCGGCCCTCCCGACCGGGGTTTCGAGCCGGAGGTGACCGCGATCGGCGTCGGCTGAGGACGGGGCGACGATGTGATCGTCGGGGTCGGCGTGGTCAGCGGGGCGGGCGTGGCGAGCGGGTAGGCGGACGCGAGTGGCGTGGGCGCAGGCGTCGGCGTCGCCGGCTGGACGGTGCTGATGACGACGTCGTTCTCGCCGTTTCCCTGGTAGGTGATGTAGAAGGTGGTGCCGCCGACCACTAAGGCACTCCCCTCGGGAAGACCGCCAAACGTCCCGCTCACTGGTTGTCCCGACTGGTTGCGGATGATGGTGAACGCCGCTCTGGGCCCGGGCTGATAGGCGGTGCCGAGGGTCACGTCGAGCGTCGCGCCCGAGATGCTGACAGCACCGGTGGCGTCCACGGCGTCGAAGCCCGTTGCGGAGTCGAGCTCGATGGGAAACTTGGTTCCACCCGCCAGTGCGAGCGCGCCGGTGGAGAGTGTGTCGGGCTGCCCCGGGGTGCCGGGAGCGAGAGTGCCCGCAACGGTCGCGGCGGTCCCTGTGGCCACGGTGACGTCGCCTATGGTGCCGGTGCCACTCAGGGTTCCAGACTGGAGACGGACAGGACCGGTGCCCAGTGGTCTGGCCCCCGCCACGGAGACAACGCCCTGAAACCCGGCCTCCTGTATCACGGTCCCACCGGAGTACGTATTTGTGCCGCTCACCGCGAGCGTGACCCCATTGTCGATCGTGAGCTGGTACGCACCGGAGATGGGGCCGCTCAGGGAGCAGGGGGTGTCCACCCACACAGTGGTGGAGCCGGCGAGGATGATCGGGCCCGACACGCTAAGGCCGCCCGCCGGCGGATTCGGCCCGTCGGCGTCTGAGCAGACCAGGGCCCCCTGTGCAGACAGAGTGATGTCATTGTCGAACCCATGGGCGTCGACTTGGAGCACCCCGTCTTCCGCGCTCACCGGGCCGCTTCCCAGTGTGCCGGCCCCCTCCGCATTGACATTTCCTCCCGCCAGGGTGACCCCTCCGCTGAAGGTGCTGGGGGTATCGAAGAAGATGTACCCCGATGCCGCCGTGATGCCACCGTCACCGGTGATGGGGCCGTCGAAGCCGTGGTAGGTTGCGCCCGGGCTGCTCGCGGCGTTGACGGTGAGCTGTCCGTCGAGCACCACCGGATTGTTAACGAAACTCTCCGGTAGCCACACCAGCGACCCCGCCGCCGGGAAGCACAGCGTCTGCCCGCTGGACGGCACCCCACCTGACCAGTTGCTGGCGTCTGACCAGGTGCCGTCGCCGTTGATGCCGCCCGTCCATGTGTTGTCCACGGTCGGGTCGCAGTCGGCGTCGGCGCGCACCGGAGCCGCTCCCGCGAATGCCATGGCCAGGGCGCTGGCGGCAACCACGCCAAGAGCTGCCAGCCGGCGGTGCGATGGCATCTGCTCGTCACTCCCAGTATGTCTTGACGGATGGCGGCCAGGGGCCCAAGCGGGAAACGGACGTTCCCGGGTGCCGGTTACGGGCCGCAGAGTCTCGTTCCCGTTAGCTGTTCGAGGCGGCGAACCAGAGGGTGCCGAAGGGGCCGACCCAGAAGACCTCCGCGGGGTTGGTGGGGACCCCGGCCAGGGGCTGGGGTGGGGCGAGCAGGGCGGCGTCACCCATCGGCACGCCTCCGAAGGTTGCCGGACCGCTCCAGCCGTTGGCATCCCAGATGTGCCAGAGCCCTCCGTCGGTGCCCGACCAGAAGATGTCGAGGACACCGCTGGCGGCGGCCACCGGGTGGGGGGCCGAGCCGAGCGGACCGCCCCCCAGACCCTGGGGACCGTGCCAGCCGTCGGCGTAGTACGCCTGCCAGAGGTTCTGGTCGGTGCCCTTCCAGAAGACCTCCAGGTTGCCGGTCCCCCAGGAGACCGGGGTCAGGGTGGCGCCTGTGCCGAGCGGACCGTCGCCGAGCCCGACGGGGCCGACCCATCCGTTGGCGTAATACGCCTCCCAGAGGTTCTGGTCCGTGCCCTCCCAGAAGAGCTCGATGTTGCCGACGCCCCAGGAGACCGGCTGGGGGGTGTTGCCGGCGCCGAGCGGACCGTCACCGAGGCCGACCGGGCCGACCCAGCCGTTGGCGTAGTACGCCTCCCAGATGCCCTGGTCGGTGCCCTCCCAGAAGACCTCGATGTTGCCCGGGCCCCAGGAGACGGGCATCGGGGTGGCGGTGCCGAGGGGACCGTCGCCGAGGCTCGCCGGCCCCTGCCAGCCATTCAGGTAGTACATCTGCCAGAGGTTGCCATCGGTGCCCCGCCAGAAGACCTCGAGGTTCCCGGCCCCCCAGGAGATGGGCTGGGGGTCGGAGGCGAGGTTGCCCAGGGTGGTGAGCTGATCCGGCCCGTACCAGGTGCCGGCGATGGAGTACTCCTGATAGAGGTTGTTGTCGGAGCCCCGCCAGAAGACCTCCTGGTTGCCGGGTCCCCAGGAGACGGGGTGAATGCTGCCGACGACCGAGCCCAGAGAGCCGGTCACGAGCGACGCCTCCTGGGCCACCGCGGTCTGCTCGGCCAGGACCGAGAAGGCGGTGCCGTTGACGAAGGTGCCGACGGCGCGGCAGTCGGCGCCGGTGGCGCAGGCGATGGCGAAAAGCTCGCTGTCCCGGGACGAGGTCACGTCGGGGCTGGGGACGATCGACCAGGCGCTGCCGTTGTACTGCTCGGAGAGGGTCTGGTACACGCTGCCGTTCTCGTACACACCGACCGCCTGGCAGTCCGTGGCGCTGGGACAGGCGAGGCCCTCCAGCTCGTTGGGCTGGCTGGAGCTGGTGTCGGGGCTGCCGACGATGGACCAGCTGCTGCCGTTGTACTGCTCGACCAGGCTCTGGAGGTCCCCGCCCGATCCGGTGGCGGCCCCACCCACGGCCCAGCAATCGGTATCGCTGACGCAGGCGACACTCACCAGCTGGTTGGCCTGGGTCGTGCTGGTGTAGGGGCTCGGCACCACGGACAAGGCGGCGTCAGGGCCCGCGTATTGCTCGACGAGAGTGTGGGGCACCTCGCCCGTCTCGGTGTTGTCGGTGCCCACCGCCCAGCAGTCCAGGTCGCTGACGCACGTCACGCCGAGAAGGTCGCCCGCGATACCGCTGTTGGTCGTGCTCCCGACCGGCTCCCACACCCCGGTCCACTGCGGATAGATCATGGCGTACTCCATCAGCGGTGAGTACGCAGAGTTAGCGTAGTAGTCGCCGACCGTCACGCACTCCCACGCAGGACCGCCAATGTTGAGATCAGGAGCGGTGGTGCACGCTACCGAATTGAGATAGGTGTCGGTGCCGGTCGGACTGACGTTCGGCATGACCGACCAGCCGCTGCCCGTGTCCTCCTCGCTCAGAGGGTAGACGAGGGAGCTGTTGGAGTCCCACCCCACGGCCACGCAGACATGCGCAGTGCCGCACGAGACCCCGTTCAGGACGTCGTTGAGAGACTGGCTGGCGTTGGGGCTGGGCACGATGGACCACCCACTGCCGGTGTCCTGCTCGATCAGCGTCTGGTCGGCAGCTCCGTTGTAGTAGTAGCCGACCGCCCAGCAGTCGCTGGAGCTGACACAGGTGACGTCGTTGAGCTCGTCACCGTCCAAGCTGCTCGGCCCCTGGGCGTAGCTGGTGTCACCGCTGCCCACGATGGACCAGGGGTTGGAGGAGCCGACCCCCACCCCGTACCGCTGAGAGGCACCGATGCGGGTGCCGGGGCTGGGCGTGGGGGTGGGGATCACCGCACCCGGAGGGAGTGCCGTCGAGCCCGGCCCCGGGACGACCCGGGCAAGCGGGAGGGGTGACGGCGCAGCGGCTGCAGCCGGAGACGAGGCGGCAACGCCGGAGGCGAGAGCCGCGGCGGCGACGGCCGCGACCGTGACGAAGCCGAGAAGGCGCCGGCTGTGGGTGCCCATGGAGTGACCGCCGTACGGCCGCTTCCGGCGCCACCCGTGCGCGGCCCCCTCCCCGGTGGCGGACCCGGTGACCCGAGTCGGCGAGACCTTACGCCAGCCGGGCCGGGAACGTCAAACGCACCCCTCTCATCCGCCACGGCCGGCGACCCTGCAGGTGCGGCCCCCTGCCGCAATGTTCCCTGTCTCTAGTTGTACTCCGCGTGCCAGAGGGTGGAGCTGGGCCCGGTCCAGACGACGTCGAGGTAGCCGGGCTGGCCGGTCGTCACCGGGGAGGGCAGCGAATCGAGGGGTGTGCCCCCGAGGTTCTGGGGGCCGTTCCAGCCGTTCTGGTACCAGTCGTGCCAGAGGTTGCCGTCGGTCCCGACCCAGAAGACGTCGACCCGGCCTCCACCCCACGAGGTCACCTCCGGCTGGCTGCCCATCGGCCCGCTGCCGAGGCTCGCCGGACCGTTCCAGTGACCGTCCAG
>JBEKAP010000042.1:0-12657 GCA_050015875.1 Candidatus Dormibacteria bacterium
CGGACCCCCGACCTCAGTGCGGAGAGCCGCTCCAGCCCGGTGCGCGGCGAGGCGACGCCGACCACGGGATCACCGAGGGCGGCCATGGCGTCGAGGACCGCGGGGCCCAGCCCGCCGCTCGCCCCGCACACCACCGAGAGCCCGCCCTCCATGCCCAGAGACGATAGCCGGAGCGCGGCCACGGCCGGAGGTCCCGGGGCGAGCCACCTCGGGGCCCGTGCTCTAGACTCGGCTCATGCCAGTTCACGGTGAATACGAGCCCAGCACCGCCCAGTGGGTCCGCGACCAGGTCGCCGAGTACGAGGCGTCCGGCGGCACCCGAGCCAACCTCCTGCGCGACACCGGGTGGCCGGTGATCATCCTCACGATGGTCGGCCAGCGGAGTGGCAAGGTCCGCAAGATCCCGGTGATGCGGGTCGAGCACGGCGGCCAGTACGCGATCGTCGCCTCCAAGGGTGGCACCCCCGAGAACCCGGGGTGGTACCACAACCTGGTGGCCAACCCCACCGAGGTGATGCTCCAGGACGGCCCGGCGCCCTTCGACGTCGAGGTCCGCGAGCTGAGCGGAGAGGAGCGGGCCACGTGGTGGGAGCGGGCGGTCGCCGCCTACCCTCCGTACGCCGAGTACCAGACCAAGACCTCCCGCCGGATCCCGGTCCTGCTGGCCACCCCGGTCTGAGCGGGCCGGCGGTCCACCCCGCGGCTGCCCTGCCCCCGGCTCCGGATCGTGCCGGACGCGCCGAGGCTGGCACGGGTGGGTCGCGGAAGGCGTTGTTTCCGGGGATTGGGGTACCCTAGGGGAAGCCGCCCAATTCGGGCGGGAGTCGCTCGTGGTCTTCCCCTTCTCGAACGGACCCGCGCGTCGTGAGTGATCCGAGAAGGACAGGAGAGACCAGGCATGACTGGTACCGTCAAGAAAGTCGTGCAGGAGCGCGGCTTTGGTTTCATCACCGCTGAGGATGGCGCGGAGTACTTCTTCCACCGCAGCGGACTCGACCCGTCGCTCAACTTCGAGAGCCTGGCGGTTGGCGAGCACGTGAGCTTCGCCGTGGAGACGAGTGACAAGGGCCCGCGCGCACGTCAGGTTCGCGCCGCCTAACACTCGGGACTAGGCCATCCGGCCGGTGCGGTCATCCGCGCCGGCCGGGAGGCCGACACCTCTGACGGGGTCAGAGGAGACCGTCGAAGAGGCCCGTTTCCGGTCTCTCCGGTCCGCCCGCTCCGCGGGCGAGGACGAAGCGCTCGCGACCCAAGGTCGCCTCGAAGAGGCGAGCCGGATCAGTCGAGGGCGAGCCGCATCACGGCGAGGTGCCTCACCACCGCGTCGGGGCTCCAGCCGTGGCCGCCCAGCTTGTCGACGACGAGCTCGACGTTCGGAAGGGGAGCGACCATCTCGCGAAGCCGCTCGACGTTGACCAGGCGATCGTGCTCGGGAACGATGATCATGGTTGGCTTGGCGCGGGACCTGACCAGTTCGAGGTCCTGACGCCGGAGCGCGTCGGCCAGCCACTCACGCGCCGCGCGTGGATCCGCCCGTCGCTGGTTGAGGTAGTTGACCTCGGCGGTGTGCGGATCGACGACCTTGCCCTCGATGGCGATGCGCTTGTAGAGGTCGCTCACGGTGCGGCGGCGGCTGAGCCAGGCCACCTGTGCCCAGAGCGGCCGGACCGTCAGGATGCGAACCTGCCACCGGTACTGCGCGCGGATCAGCCCCTCCCCGAGCAGTGGCGTGTGCAGGATCAGATGATCGATGGCGCCCTCGTTGTCGGCGGCCATGGCGCACGCGACCGAGGCGCCCAGGCAGAGGCCGGCGAGGTCGAAGCTCTCGATGCCGAGGTGATCGAGCAGCGCCCAGACCGAACCGGCCATCGCCTCGGCGGTGTGCCGGCCGGGAAGCGGCGCCGACTGACCGTTGCCGGGCAGGTCGGGAGCGATCAGGGTGTGCTGGCTCGCCAGGCCAGCGAATCGGCCACCGAACTCCTCTCCGGAGCTGATGAAACCGTGACAGAGCACGAGCGGCCTGCCGGTGCCACCCATGAGGTACCGCAGGCGGCGACCGCCCAGCTGGACGAACCGCTCCTCCATCCGGGGGATGGGCGCGGCTGCCACGGTCAAGCGCTCACGCTCGATCTCAAGGGGGCGACTATTTCGGTCATCCGCGTCAGAAATCCCCGGTCGGTGGCTTCGTCGAGCCATGTGACGTGACGCGGCTACCCGGCCTGCCCATCCCGCGCGTGGCGTGAAAGCACGGACAGCGTCGATCTGATGGCACCTATGGTGCCAGAAGGCAGGGACCGCGTCTGCTCGCCGCCGTACCGAGCATGCCACGCCGCGATGATGCGATCAGCTCGACCCCGAGGGATGGGCACCGTCGGGGGGGGCTCCGACGCGGTCGAGCTCGCGCTTGATGCTGCCGTAGCACTCGCAGGCGACACTCTCCAGTCCCTCACGGTCGAGGATGGAGACGTGCCCGCGGCGATATCGGATCAGCCCTGCGGCCTGAAGGATCCCGGCCGACAGGGTCACGGTCGCGCGCCGCGAGCCGAGCATCTGTCCGAGAAACTCGTGGGTGATGGCGAAGTCGTCGACCCCGACGCGGTCGTGGCTCATCAGCAGCCAGCGGCTGAGCCGCTCCTCATTGGTGTGCAGCCGGTTGCAGGCCGCAGCCTGCGAGATCTGACCGAAGAGGGCCGACAGATACCGGCGAACCAGGTCGCTGAACGCCCCCGGCCGGTCCACCTCGGCGAGAAAGTCATCCGCCCCCATCCGCAGCGAGGAGCCAGGCACCTGGGAGATGGCGCGCACGGCGAGGGACCCGCCGGGCACGAGCGGCACCCCGACGAGGCCCTCGTTGCCGACCGTGGCGACCTCCACGATGGCCCCGTCGTCCAGCGGCGTGACCAGCGAGATGACCCCGTCCAGCGGGAAGTGGACCGCCCGGATCGTCTCGCCCGGCTCGAAGAGGACGGTCTTGATGGGGAGCGACACCGTCACCATGCTGCGGACCAGGCGGTCGCGGTCCTCGTCGGGGAGGGCCTGGAGGATGCGGTTGGAACGTGGGTTGCCGGGGGAGTGGGGAGTGGCGGACATGGGAATCTCGGCCGGGGCGGCCTCGCTGTCGCGTCAACGCCTCCTGGCGCCGGCTCCGCGGCGAGGGCACCTTCTGATGCTGCGGTCGAAGATTGTACCGCCGCCTCGGCGTCCCGATGGGGTGACCCCGGGTCAGGCGGCGTCCTGGGACTGGCGCGGGTGGGCAGCTCCCGCGTCGGCCTGACGATCCGCCGCCGGCGCGGGCGGTGCCTCGGCCTCGCCCGGCTCCGGCTCCGGCCCCGCCGGGAGGGTGAAGGCGACCGTCGTCCCCAGATTGCCGCTGGAGGCGATCCAGATGCGCCCGCCGTGACCCTCGACGATCCGCCGGCAGGTGGCGAGGCCGAGCCCGCTGCCCGGAACCGAGGTCTGGCCGCGCGTGAAGGGCTCGAAGACCTGCTCCCTGGCGCCGCCCGGGATGCCCTGGCCGTTGTCGCGGCAGCGGATCTTCCAGGCGTCGCCCTCGCGGACGGCGTCGAGGCGGACCCGGGGGGGCTGGTCGCCCCGGTACTTGATGGCGTTCGCGATCAGGTTCTGGAGCACCAGCTGCAGCTCGCCGGGACGCCCGGGGACGATCGGCAGCTGCCCGGTCTCGATGAGCGCCCCCTGCTGGGCGATGCTCGATCCGATGGTGGCGATCACCCGCGCCGCAGCCTGATTGAGATCGACCGGCTCGAGAGCGGTGTCACCGCGATCCAGCTCGGCGTAGTGGAGGAGATCGGCGACCAGCTCCATGGCGTAGTCGGCGACGTCCTTGATCTGGGCGACCACCTGGAGCACCGGTCCCGCGTCGTCGCCGGGTCCCGCCCGCATCCGCGCCACCGACGCCCACATCCCGATCGTCGCCAGCGGGTTGCGCAGGTCGTGGGCCATGGCGTGGCTGAAGGTCGCCAGGTCGGCGTTGGAGCGCCGGAGCCGCTCCGTCATCACCTCACGCTCGATCGAGACGCTCAGCAGCGCGCTCTCCTCGAAGAGTCGGTCATAGCCGGTGATCTGGGTGATGTCGGTGGGCGTGACGATGGAGAGCAGACCGAGGTCCATCCCCTTGGTCTTGGCGGGGAGGATGACCGCGATCTCTCCCGGCCCCCATTCCAGATCCTGGAGCAGGGCCCGGGGGGGGAACTCCTCGATCCGGGCCTGGGCCGGGAGGCGCAGACGCTCGCCCTCCCGCAGGTAGGAGCCCGCGATGTCCAGGACCTGGTGGTCGCCCTTGTCGGGCGCCGCCTCCTTGGACCAGAGCCCCAGGCACCCGGCTCGGGCGGTGGTCTGGGAGAGCCAGCCCAGGGCCCTCGGGTCTCCCGCGCTGCCGCTCAGGAAGGACATGCTCAGCTGGTGGGCCAGGCCGATCCCCCGATGCAGAGCGGCCTGCGCGTTGGCCTCAGATTGGGCCAGGCACTGGGAGAGCTCCGCCAGCATCTCGGCGACCCTCTCCTCGAGCCGGGCGGTGTTGCGCCCCCTCGGTCTGGTCTGGAGCTCCTTTCCGTATTCCCTCAGGCAGGCCATGGTCGCGGTGATCGCCGAGGTGCGGGGGGTGAGCGAGGCCAGGGCCTCGGCGGCCTCCTGGAAGCAGTCCGGCATCGCTCTGGACGTCGTCGGAGCGACGCAGCGGACGATCATCTCGACAGCCCTCTTCAGAGCGGCCGCCTGTGGTGCGGGCGTCGGGGTGCGGCCCAGCAGGTGCCGTTCCAGGCGGAGCTGCAGCCGATCCCGGGGCGAGGTGTCGACCTGGGGGTTGGCGTCGCCGAGGTCGTCGACCGCGGAGGCGGTGGTGCATCCGCAGGATTCGCGGGGGACGAAGGACGCGGGGACCAGATGTCGACCGGCGGCGACCTCCCTGCCGCCCAGCAGGTCCAGGAGCAGGTCGGTGGCGAGCCGCGCCGCCTCCTGAACGCTCTGGTGGACCGTCGAGAGGGTGGGGCGGACCAGCGAGGACTCGTCGACATCGTCGAAGCCGACGATGGCCTGGTCGTTGGGAAGGCTCAGACCGGCCTGGCGAAGCACCCTCATGATGCCCAGCGCGTTGTAGTCGGTGGCGGCCACCACCGCCGTGGAGGGCATGCCGGCGGCGAGCATGGCGTGGGCCGCGATCTCGCCCCCGCCCTCCAGGTTGTCGGTGGCGGGGAAGAAGAGGTCGTCGGTGGGAGCGATCCCGTTGGCGACGAGCGCCTCACGGTAGGCGTCCAGCCGTTCCCGGATGTCGGCCTGGAGGAGGCTGCCCGCGAAGCCGATGCGGCGGTGGCCATGTCCGACCAGGTGGGAGACCGCCTGGATGAGCCCGGTGCGGTTGTCGGTCCGCACCACCGGGCAGGGGAATCCGGGCACCTCGTCGCTCACGATGACCACCGGCTTGCCGGCCTCCCGGAGGGCATGGAGGTACCAGGGCTCGACGGCGTTCAGCAGGACGATGAAGCCGGCGATGCGGTCCCAGGCGGCGCGCCGCATGAACCGGGGCACCGAGGCCTCCGAGTACGCGGGCCAGACGACCAGCTCCTCCTCCCCACCTCCCTTCGGGGTGAGATGGGGCACCGGCACCTCCATCCCCTCCACGCTCAGGTCGAGGGTCTGGATGGCCACCAGGCGGGCCCCTGCGGCGTCGGCCGCCGCGGCCGCGCCGAAGATGACCTCATTCATGTAGCTGCCCACGACGACCGGGGAGAGGACCCCGATCACGGTGTGCTCGGTCGGCTTCCCCTCAGCGCCCACGGACAGTCCCTAACATGGCCTGAAACTCCAGTCAAGCCGAGATGGTCGCACCGTCACCCGTCGCGTGGTGGACGCGATCATGAGGCTGGAACGGCCTCGTGACCTCAGGGCGCCGGGCGCGGCCCGGGCGCAGCCCTCTCCGCCCTGCGGCTACAGGGTGACCTCCGCGGCCGGCACGACCTCGGTGGCGCGGCCCGGGTGGCGAAACCCCCGGAAGCAGCTGTTGACGAACTCGACGATCGTCTCGGCCGCGAGGTGGTCGCTGGGCAGGGCGGCCGGCGACGTGGTGTGGGCGTCGCCGACCAGGCTGACGTCGTAGCCGTGGTGAACCGCCGAGAGCGCCGTGGTCTGGACGCAGTACTGCGATTGCGCCCCGGTGACGACCAGGCGCCGCACCCCCGCCAGCGCCAGGACCGCGCCCAGGTCTGTGCCGGCGAAGCTGTCCCGGTACTCCTTGGCGACCACGGGGTCGCCCCCGTGCCGGTCCAGCGCGGCGACCAGGTGCCATCCCGGACTGCCGGCGGCGAGCCCCGGGTCCTCGGCATCCTGGTGCTGGACGAAGACGATCGGGGCACCCGAGCGGCGGGCGCGTCCGAGGAGGCCGTTGATCCGCCCGATCACCCCCGGGACGTCGGCGCAGCCCGCGAGCACCGCCTCCTGCATGTCGATCACGAGCAGGGCGGCACGTTCCTCGCCACTCATCAGGAGGTCGATTCTGGCACCCGAGCGCCGCCGCCACCAGGGCGAGCGCGCGGCGCGACGATCCTCGTGCCGGGGCTGCCACCCCGTCCGGGCGGGTACGCTGTGACCCCCGCCGATGCCGGTGGGCCAGACGGAGCGGCGAACCGGAGTGAACTTCCTTCAAGGCCTGCACGGGGCGGTCGCCCTCGCCCTGCTGGCCGGGCTGCTCTTCGCCGAGGAGGCGGGTGTCCCGCTCCCCTTCGCGCCCGGGGAGCTGACCCTCCTCGCCGCCGGTCTGCTGATCAGCGCCGGCGGGCTCGACCCCTGGGTGTTCGTCCCCGTCGCCGTGGCGGCCTGCGCCGGCGGCTCGCTGGTCGGCTACTACTGGGCCCGGGCGCTCGGGGATCGCGGGCTGGAGACCCTCGCCCGGCGGCTGCATCAGCAGCGCGCCCTCGAGCGGGTGACGGAGCGGGTGAGGTCGTCCGGCTGGATGGGGGTGGGTGCCACCCGGCTGATCCCGGGGCTGCGCATCTACACGTCGCTGGTCGCTGGCGCCCTGCGGGTCAGGCGCTCCACATTCCTCGCCGGAATGGTCACCGCCACCGTGCTCTGGGTCGTGGTCTACGTGGCCCTGGGCATGGCCGCGGGGGTGCCGATCGAGCACTTCCTCACCCAGGTCCAGCGGCTGGCCGTGCAGGGCGGCATCCTGGTCGCCATGGGAGTCGGCTGCTATGTCGCCATCCGGCGCACCCCGGCCTCCTCGGGGGCGGGCCTGGTCCGGCTGCCCCGGGTGGCCCGGATCGTGGTCGCCGCCGCCGTCGACATCGGGGTGGTCGCCTGCGTCAGCACCGGCCTCCTGGCCCTGGGCCGGCTGCTGGGCGTGGGCTTCCGGGCCGGGTGGGTGGACGCGCTGGTGGCGCTCCTCGTGGTCGCGGCCTTCTACGTGATCATCGCCCGGCGCAGCGGGGGCGCCACGGTCGGGGAGGCGCTCCTCCACACCAGCTACGCCATCGAACAGCGGGCGGGACCGCGCTCCCGTTCACCGCTCGAGACGGTTCGTGCCTTCGTGTACGGCACCCATGACGAGCTGACCGCGAGCTCCGAGCTGCTCCGGGCGCTGGGCGACCCGGAACGGCTCCGGATCGTGAGCCAGCTCCTCGAGAAGCCGCGCACGCTGGCGGAGATGGCCTCCTCGCTGGAGCAGCTGCCCTTCGAGCTCCGCCACCAGCTGGACCGCCTCACCTCCACCGGCGCGCTGACCGTCAGGGGCGAGGAGCCCGACATCGTCTACGCCGTCCGGCCGGAGCTCGCTCGGGCGCTGGTCCAGCTCCTGGCCGCCGTGCCGCCAGCGGTGCCCTGACTCCACGCGGCGCCCGACTCCCGGTCGGTCTGGGGGTCGGCGAAACCGCAGCCGATCCGCGCACCGCCGGACGCGCGTGACCGACCACGGCCCCGCCCGCGATCAGGCCGTCAGCTCCCCGGCAAGAGCGCGGAAGTTCTCGACGTAGCGGCCCACGTCCTCGACCGAGTGCTGCACCGAGAGCGTCCAGTTCTCCTCCGCTCCCGGGGCCATCAGGACCCCGCGGTTGGACTGGTAGAGCCAGGAGAGGTAGGCCATCGACGGGTCGATCTCCAGGTAGTCGCGGTAGCTGCGGACCGGCTCCTTCCGGTACGTGATGCAGCCGCGGGACGCGGCGCTCACCACGTGGTAGGGCAGGCCGTGCTCGTGGATCACCGCGCGGAGACCGCCCGTCAGCTCCTCGGCGAGAGCGTCGAAGTGGGCGTAGGCGGAGGGGGTGAGCACGTCGCAGAGGGTCGCCCGGGAGGCCGCCATGGTCAGCGGGTTGCCGTTGAACGTCCCCAGCTGGGCGACCCGACCGTCGCTGATCAGGCGCATCACGTCGGCGCGCCCGCCGATCGCGCCGCAGGGGAGGCCACCACCGATCGCCTTGGCCAGGCAGACCAGGTCGGGGACCACTCCGAAGCGCTGGGTGGCGCCGCCGGGGGCGATGGTCACGCCGGTCTTGACCTCGTCGAAGATGACCAGTGCCCCATGGCGATGGGCCAGCTCGACCACTCCCTCGAGGTAGCCGGGATCGGGGAGGACCATGCCGATGTTCATCATCACCGGCTCGAGGATGATGGCGGCGACGTCGGGATGGGTCGCCAGCATCCGCTCCAGCGCCGCCAGGTCGTTGAAGCCCACGACGCTGGTGAGCTCCACCGTCGATGCGGGGATGCCCTCGCACATCGGCACCGATGCCGGCGCCTCCGCCGCTCCGATCAGAGCCGCGGGAGGTTCGACGGAGACCAGCACGGCGTCGTGGTGGCCGTGGTAGGAGGCCTCGATCTTGACGATGCGATCCCGCCCCGTGAAGCCGCGGGCGATCCGCACCGCATCCAATGTGGACTCGGTCCCGCTGTTGGTGAAGCGCCACTGGGGCTGGCCGAAGCGACGGCTGAGCTCGGCCGCGACCACCGCGTCATCCGCCACCGGCTGGGCGAAATGGGTGCCGCGCGCGAGCTGTCGCTGCACTGCGGCGACCACGGTGGGGTGGGAGTGTCCGACCAGCATCACCCCGAAGCCGTTGTGGAAGTCGACGTACTCGTTGCCGTCCACGTCCCACACCCGGCTGCCCTCGCCCCGGTCGATGAACACGGGCTGGGGTGGCTTGTCCTGGAAGGAGCTGGCCACCCCGCCGGGGATGTGCTCGACGGCGGTGTGCCACAGCTCGAGCGAACGGGTGCGATGAGCGCGGAACGACGCCTCCTCCCGGGTGATCAGGTCGCGCACGCGGGGTGAGGGCGGCGCGGAGTGTGATGCCGGCATGTCGCCTCCCTGGTGGCGTCGGGCTGGCGACGCCACGGCCTGGTTCATCGGTTCCGCGGCGCCGCGGCGCAGCTGCGACCGGACGCCGGCAAGATCACGGGGAAGCGTAGTGGAGCCCGGGAAACGGGTCAAGCTCCGCGGTGCCCTGTCGGACGGGGGCTGTCGGAGGGGATCTGTCGGGCGCTTGACACCCCCCGCCGGGTCCACTACCGTTTCTCCAATTCAGCACTTCAGCAGTAGTGATGCTCCGGCGAGGAGAGCCCCCATGGCGGAGACAGTCCTGATCGCTCCCGACGTGGTGCCGCCACCGCAGGTGGGGCTCAAGTCGGGTGAGCTCAACCTCCTCGACACCACCGCCGTCGCCACCGCCAGCGTGGCCCCCGCCTACAGCCTGGGCACCACCCTCTTCCTGGTCGTGGGCGCCACCGGGGTCGGGCTCGCCGCGCCCGCGGCCATCCTGGTGAGCTTCTTCCCGGTCTTCTTCATCGCCATGGCCTACAGCTACCTGAACCGCCGCGACCCCAACTGCGGCGCCTCGTACAGCTGGATCGCGCGGACCGTCAACCCCCACATCGGCTGGTTCACGGGCTGGGTCCAGCTGGCCTGCAACGTGATCTTCTGCATCTCGGCACCTCTCTTCGCGGGCGCGGTGCTGCTCGCGCTCCTCGGGCCCGGACAGTTCGGCTGGATCACGACCGGGGTGGCCACCAACAGCGCTCTGATCGCGCTGGTCGCCTTCGCCCTGCTCGCCTTCGTCACCTGGATGGTGGCTCGCGGCATCCGGATCACCGCCAACGCCCAGTGGGTGATGGTCACCATCGAGTACCTCGTCATCGTCCTCTTCTCCGTCCTTGCCTTCATCAAGGTGCTGGCATCTCACCCGGCCGGGTCGATCGGGGTGTCCGGCGCATGGTTCAACCCGTTCTCGCTGCAGGGCCTCACAGGGCTCGCCGGCGGGGCGGTGCTCGGCGTCTTCTTCTTCTGGGGCTGGGACACCGCGGCCAACCTCAACGAGGAGGGCAGCGACAACCGCGAGAACCCCGGAAGGGCCGGGATGATCAGCATGGTGATCCTGCTGGCGCTCTTCCTGCTGGCGGCCACCGCGATGCAATCGCTGCTCGGCGAGGATCAGATCAAGAATCAGGGGGCCAACGCCCTGGTGTACTTCGCCACCCGGCTGGCGCCGGCGCCGATCAGCTTCCTGATGGCCATCGCGATCCTCAGCTCCAGTCTCGCCACCACGCAGACGACCCTGCTGCCATCGAGCCGGCTGAGCTTCTCGATGGCCCGCGACGGGGTGTTCCCTGGGGTGTTCGCGCTCGTCCACAAGAGCTGGCAGACACCCTGGGTGGGGACCATGATCACGTTCCTGCTGTGCAGCCTGGGCATCCTGCTGACGACGCTCAGTGCGAACATCAACACCACCTTCCTGAACATGATCTCGGACATCGGCGTGCTGGTCGCGATCTACTACGGGGCGACCGGCATCGCCTGCGCATGGGCGTTCCGAAGGGTGCTGCTGAAGAGCGTGCGGAACCTCATCCTGATCGGCATCCTGCCCCTGGTCGGAGGCGTGTTCCTCTTCTGGATCGGGTACCAGGTGGTCGCCCAGGGGGTTGGCGCGGCCATCCCCGTGCTGATCACGCTCGGCCTCGGCATCCCACTCACGGTGGTGGCGGCGCTCGTCAACAAGAACGGGTTCTTCACCCAGCGGACCGTCGCCTACGACGACATCAGGGCCGTCGAGCTGGGGCTGGTGGGCTCGACCCCGCAGGAGGAGGCGGTCAGCGCCTAGCGGTGGCGCGCACGGGGGAGGCGCCGACCGGCCGGCCGAGCCGGCCTCCGCTGAGTGGCGCCCGACCCGATGTAGGCTGCGCGGGTGAGTTCGGCAGGAAGGTGATACCCTGGGTGCTGAAGCTGGCGAAGGCGAGCCTCACGTCGCTGCTGATGTTCGCCTCACTGGTGCTTGGGCTCGGGGGGGCGGGATGGGTGGCGGAAGCCGTCGTCACCTACGCCCGCGGCGGCGAATCGCACGGGTTCCCGTTCGGGGCGGTGTGGGGCCTGGTGGCCATCGCGGCCGGCTGGGAGTCGATGCGAATGGGAAGGCGCCTGGCGCGCCGCGAGGGGGGGCGCGATCGCGCGTCCGCCTGACCTCGCCCGCCCCGGTCACAGCCGCGGGTCGACGGGCTCGCTCTCCAGGGCGAGCACGGCGAAGGCGCACTCGTGAACGCGGTACAGCCCCTCGGAGCGCACGAAGCGCTCCAGCGCCTCGATGCCGAGCGCGAACTCACGGACGGCAAGGGAGCGTTTGAACCCGAGCGAGCGCTCGCGGAGCCGGCTGAGGTTCGCGGGCAATGTGTACTCGGGGCCGTAGATGATCCGGAGGTAGTCGGGGCCCCGGCACTTGACCGCCGGCTGGACGAGGCCTCGGCGTCCCGATGCCACGAAGCCGAGAGGCTTGACGACCATCCCCTCTCCGCCCCGGCCCACCAGATCCTCCCACCAGGCCACGCCGGCGGCCTCGCTCCGGGGGTCGGTCAGGTCCACGGACAGGTGGGCCGTCGCCACGATCACGGGGTCGGTCTCCGTCGCCAGGCGCGCGAGCGTGCCCATGTGCCAGGCGTGATCCCTGTCGACGTGCACGGCCCCCTCGCTGGCGAGGAGGTGGAACGGGGCCACCCGCAGATCGGCGGGGGAGGTCACGTCCCAGCAGTAGCGGCGATAGGCGTCGCGATAGCCGCCGATGAGCGCGGCGCGTCCCCGCGTGCGCTCGGCGAGCTCCGCGACGTCCACCCCGCGATCGAGCGCGGCGTCCAGGAGTGGGAGAGCCGTGCCGAAGCTCTGTTCGGCGGCGGATCCCACCGCCGCGTATTGATGGAGAAGGAGCTCTCCCGCCTTGGCTGACCACGGCATGATCTCCATGTCGAGGAGGAGCCAGTCGCTGGCCAGCTCGTCCCAGAGACCGGCGCGGTCCGTGGCGGTCCGGAGGCGGTCCAGGATCGCGGATTCGAGGCCGGGGTCGGCGAAGAACCGCCGGCCGGTGCGGGTGTAGACGATCCCGGCTGCGGCACTGGTGATCCGGAAGCGACGCTCGATGGCATCCGGGTCGCGACCGACGATGGCCACTGCGCGTGAGCCCATGTGCTTCTCTTCGCAGACGAGCTTGTCGACGCCGTTGCGCCGGTAGTGGTCGAAGGCCTCGGTGGGATGCTCGAGGAGCCCCTCTCGGGTGGTCGTGGCCGGCGGCGACATGGTCGGCGGCAGGTAGACGATCCAGCGCGGGTCGACGGCGAAGCGGCTCATGGCCTCGAGCGCCGCCGCGGCGTTGTCCTCGCCGATGGTCACGCTGCCGGCCA
>JBEKAP010000043.1:0-12582 GCA_050015875.1 Candidatus Dormibacteria bacterium
CTCAACGTCGCCGAGCGTCTCGGCACCCCCGCGGCCGACGCCGAGCTTGCCGAGTACCGCGAGCGGCTGGGTCGCTATCCCTCCAGCTCCTTCCACTACCACTACGCCCGGCTCATCGAGATCGTCCACTGTATCGACGTGATCGACGAGATCCTCTCCCGGCCAGACATCCTCGACCCGCACGTGCGGGCGCGCGCCCAGATCAACCGCAACGAGGGCGTGGGTGTCTCCGAGGCGCCCCGCGGGGTGCTCATCCACCACTACAAGGTCGACGACGACGGCCTCGTGGAGTGGGTGAACCTGGTCATCGCCACCGGCCACAACAACCTGGCGATGAACCGGAGCGTCCTCCAGACGGCTCGCCACTACATCAAGGGCGACCAGGTCAAGGAGGGGATGCTGAACCGGGTGGAGGCGGTGATCCGCTGCTACGACCCGTGCCTCAGCTGCTCCACCCACGCCGTTGGCCAGATGCCGCTCCAGGTGGACATCCGCGACGCCGAGGGCTCCCTGCTGCGCCAGGTGTCTCGCTGATGGCAGCCGGGAGGCTCACACGCCGGGTGGGGCGAGCCTGAGCCCGGCACCGGGGGGCGAACCCGCCGATCTCCTCCACCGTGGAGTGCTGGTCGTCGCCTGCGGCAACGCGCTGCGGGGTGACGACGCCGTGGGTCCAGAGGTGGGCGAGCTGCTCACCGAGAGCCTCGCCGGGACCGGCGCATCGGTGATCGTCTCCGATCAGCTCCTTCCCGAGCTGGCCGACGATGCCAGCCGGGCGCGGCTGGTCCTGATCGTGGACGCCGCCGCGGACCGGCCCGCCGGGTCGGTGAGCGTCCGGAAGGTGGCCCCCCGCGAGGCCGCCAATGCCGTGGGGAGGGCGGGCGGGTCCGGCAACCCGGCGCGTTCGCTGGATCCCTTCTCCCATGGGATGGGCCCGGAGGATCTCCTTGCCCTCACCCGCGATCTCTACACCGCCACCCCCGATGCCGTGCTGGTCAGCGTCGGGGCGGCGAGCTTCGAGCCCGGCGCGGAGCTCTCGGAGAGCGTGCGGCTCGCCATCCCGCTCGCCGTCGAGGCCGTGCTGCACGCCATCTCGGATGGGACGCCGGGCGTCGCGACAGCCGATGCATGAGCTTTCGCTGGTCACCGAGCTGGTCGCCGAGTGCGCGCGGCGCGCCGGCGGTCGCCCGGTCGCCGGAGTTCTGGTGCGGTGCCCCGACGGCGTCGACGCCGGTGAGCTCACCGAGGCCTTCGACCACCTCACATCGGGCGGCGCTCTCGCCGGCGCCCACCTGGAGATCGAGACCGTGCCCCAGGTGCTGACCTGCGCGTGCGGCTTCGCCGGAGAGGTCGACCCGGAGCAGTGCGCCGGCCACATGGTGATCTGTCCGGACTGCAACCGGGTCCACGAGGCCCCCGACGCTCTGGAGCTGGTGGCGGTCGTGTTCCCCGACGAGGATTGCATCGTTTCGTAAGAGAGAAGATTAGCCGGCGCTAACGCTCCTTGATGCAATGGGTTGGCACGTGCAAGAGTCACCCGAGCGGAATCGAGGCTCAGCTGGCCCGGTCGACTGCGTCCCGGTTGCCAGCCCCAGGGCCACCCGGCTTCTTGACGAAATAGACAGAAACACTCCATGCCCCGCACGACCCCGGAGGTCGACCCCATCGGAGGCGGCGTCCAGCTCTTCCGCAGCTGCATGGTGTCCAGCGAGTACCCGGGGGCCGAGGCGGCGACCAGGTGGCTCTTCGAGCGTCTCGGGGTCGAGTACATCGTCAATCCCGAACAGACCTGCTGCACGGGGATGGGCTACTACACCGACCTGATGCCCTTTGCCACGACACTGGCGATCGCCGCGAGGAATGCGTGCGTCGCGGTGGAGGCGGGGCATCCCGTCCAGGCCTATCTCTGCTCCACCTGCTACGCGATCAACAAGAAGGCGCACCGGGTCCTGGAGGTCCCCGAGCATCGGGAAGAGGTCAACCGCTCCCTTGCCGAGATCGGCCGCGTCTACGACGACAGGGTGGCCCAGACCATCGAGCACCGCCACGTTCTCGAGGTGCTCTGGTCGCAGCACGAGAAGCTGGCCGGTCTGGTGCAGCGCCGCCTGGGCGGCATCCGGGTGGCGAGCCACCCCGCCTGCCATTACTGCAAGGTGTTCCCCGACGAGGTGCTCGGCGACAGCGAGAACCTGATGCTCGCCGAGGACCTCCTGGAACCCGCCGGGGTGGTCAGCACGGGCAACTACCCGGAGAAGACGACCCACTGCGGGGCCGGCTTCCGCCAGCGCTTCGTCAACCCCTCGATGTCGATGGCCGTGACCCGGGAGAAGCTGCGGCGCCTCGCCGCCGAGAAGGTCGACGTCTGCGTGCACATGTGCCCGAACTGCGCGGTCCAGTTCGACCGCCACCACGACATCATCGAACGGGACTCCGGCGAGGAGTACCCCTTCGTGCACCTCCACGTGCAGCAGCTGGTGGCGCTGGCGCTCGGAGCGGACCCGGATACCGTCTGCGGCGTCGCCGCCCACTCCCAGGACCTGGAGCCACTGCTGGCCCGGATCGGAGCCCGTCGGGCGGTGCCCCGGTGACCCGTTGCGGGGTCTTCCTCTGCGAATGCGGAGGCAACATCTCGGGCGTCCTCGACCTCCCCGCGCTGGCCGCCGGCGGGCGGTCACTCGACGGGGTCGTGAACGTCGCCGTGTCCCAGTTCCTCTGCGGCGCCGAGGGGCGGCGGCTGATCGAGGGCGTGGTCGCCGACCGCGGCCTCGACCGGATCGTCATCGGCTCCTGCTCCCGGCGCTTCCAGGGCCCGACCTTCGAGCGGATTGCGCGGGACCTCGAGCTCGGCGAGAACACCGTCGCCTTCGCCAACCTCCGCGAGGGCTGCGCCTTCATCCACCGCCATGAGCCGGCGAGGGCGCAGCGCAAGGCCGAGACGGTGCTCGCCGCGGCCGTCGCCCGCGCCGGGCAGCAGCGCCCGCTCCAGCCGTCGCGCACCTTCCTCAACCGGTCGGCGCTCGTCGTGGGGGGCGGCATCGGCGGGCTCTCGGCGGCGGAGGAGCTGGCCGGCGCCGGGATCGTGGTCCACCTGGTCGAGCGGGAGCAGTCGCTGGGTGGGTACATGGCCCGGCTCTCCAAGACCTTTCCGACCGAGGACTGCGCGATGTGCTCGCTGGGCCCGCGGCTCGCCAACGCGGCGACCGACTCCCGGATCAGCGTCCACACCCTGACCGAGGTGGTCGCGCTGAGCGGACCGCCCGGCGAGTTCCGGGTGCGGCTCCGGCACAACCCTCGGTTCGTGAGCGACCAGTGCGTCGGCTGCGGGTCCTGCACCGCCGTCTGCCCGGTCGAGCTGGAGAGCCAGTTCGATCTCGGGGTCACGCGGCGCAAGGCGATCTCCCGCCCCTTTGCCAACGCGGTCCCGTCGACCTTCGCCATCGACAGTCGGGGCTGGGCCCCCTGCACCTCCACCTGCCCGGCGCACACCGCGGTCCAGGGGTACATGGCGCTGGCCGCCCAGGGCCGGTGGGCGGAAGCGTACCGGGTGGCCAGCGCGCCCAACCCCTTCCCGAGCGTCTGCGGGCGCATCTGCCCTCACGAGTGCGAGGAGCAGTGCACCCGGGGCCGTCTCGACCAGCCGGTCGCGATCGCCGCCATCAAGCGTTTCGTGGCCGACCAGGCCGGGGCCACCGCTCCCGTGGAGGCGCCGGCGCGCCGGTTCGAGGATCGGGTGGCGGTGGTGGGGGCGGGCCCCGCCGGTCTCACCGCCGCTCGCGACCTGGCCCTGCTCGGCTATCCGGTGACCGTCTTCGAGGCCCAGCCGGTGGCCGGCGGGATGCTCCGGCTCGGTGTGCCCGAGTACCGGCTGCCCCGCGCAGTCGTCACCGCCGAGGTGGAGCGCGTGCTCGCCCACGGAATCGAGCTGCGCGCCGGCGAGCGGTGCGGCCGGGACTACACGGTGGACTCGCTGCTCGCCTCGGGATACCGGGCGGTCCTGCTCGCCATCGGGCTGCCCCAGGCTCGGCTGCTTCCGCTGGAGGGCCGGGAGCTGTCCGGGGTGATCGGAGGCCTGGACCTGCTGAGGTCCCGGGCGCTGGGCGACCCCGTCGCCGTGGGTCGCCAGGTGGTGGTCGTCGGTGGTGGCGACGTCGCGGTCGACGCGGCGCGCAGCGCGCTCCGCCTGGGCGCGGAGCGGGTGACCATGGCCTGCATCGAGGATCGCGCGACCCTCCCCGCGCAACCGGCTGAGCTCGCCGAGGCGCTTGCCGAGGGAGTCGTGCTGGTGCCATCGGTGATGCCGGTGGCGCTGCGCGGGGACGGGGCGGTCCGCTCGATCCGCTTCCAACCCTGCTCCCTGGCCGAGCCCGACGCCCGGGGCTGGCGCCCACCGCTGGCCGCGGAGGGTGAGCCGGTCGAGCTCGAGGCCGACACCGTCGTCTTCTGCGTCGGGCAGGCGCTCTGCGACGACGCGCTCGCCGGTGCCTCCGGCGTGGCCGTCGCGGGTGGCCGGATCGTGGTCGACGGGGCGACGACGATGACCGGTCGCCGCGGCGTCTTCGCGGCCGGGGATGCGGCCGGCGGGGGCGGGCTGATCGCGATCCAGGCGATCGCGGCCGGTGGCCGCGCCGCCCGCGGCATCCACAACCACCTGCGCGGCGAGACGCTGGTCGACGTCTGGCCGGTGGAGCGGGAGCGGGCCGAGGTCACCGGCGGTGAGCTCAGCCGGCGCAGGACGCGGCCGCGCCAGGAGATGCGGGTGCTCGCGCCCGAGGAGCGCAGGGCGAGCTGGCAGGAGGTCCGGCTGGGCTTCACCGAGGAGGAGGCGCTGGCCGAGGCGAGGCGGTGCCTCTCCTGTGGAGGCTGCTCCGAGTGCCGCTCCTGTGAAGCGGCCTGCCCCGCCGGCGCCATCGATTTCACCCAGAGGCCCTCGGAGGAGGAGGTGACGGTCGGGGCCCTCGTCATCGCCACCGGCCATCAGGAGTTCGACGCGCGGCGCAAGCCCCCGCTCGGCTACGGCCGCTACCCCAACGTCCTCACCCAGAGTCAGCTTGCCCGACTGCTCTCGGCCTCCGGGCCCACCGGCGGCCAGCTCCGCCGCCCGTCGGATGGGCAGGTGCCGAAGAGCGTCTTCATGCTCCAGTGCGTCGGCTCGCGCGACTCGACATCCCGGGGCAACGAGCACTGTTCGGCGATCTGCTGCCTCTTCGCCACCCTCCACGCCTCGCTGATCCGGGAGAGCTACCCGGAGACCCAGGTGACCATCGCCTACACCGATCTGCGGATGCCCGGCAAGGGGCACGAGGAGTACCTCAAGCTGGTCGCCGAGCGGGGCGTGCGGTACGTACGCAGCCGGGTCGGTGAGGTGGCGCAGGAGCAGGACCAGAGCCTTCGGGTGCGCTGGGAGGACACCGTGACGGGTGGCAAGCACGAGGAGCTCTTCGATCTGGTCGTCCTCTCCGCCGGCCTCGAGGCCTCGGCCGGCACCACCCAGATCGCTCGCGTTGTCGGTCTGCAGCAGGGTGCGGCCGGCTTCCTCAAGGAGTACCACCCCAAGCTGCGACCCGTCGACTCCCAGCGCGCCGGGATCTTCATCGCCGGCACCGCCCAGGGGCCCAAGGGCATCCCCGAGACCATCGCCCAGGCCAAGGCGGCCGCGGCCCGGGTGACCTCGATGCTCCAGGGCGGCATGGCGGCCACGCCTGTCGAGGTCGCCTTCTCCGAGCCCGGCATCTGCATCGGCTGCGGGGTCTGCGTGAGCGTCTGCCCGCAGGGTGCGGTGCGCCTCGTGGACGGAGATCGGGTGCACGCCCTGGTCGACCAGGCGAGCTGCCGGGGGTGCGGCATCTGTGCCGCCGAGTGCCCCTCGGGCGCCATGGCGGTGGGAGGCTTCTCCGACGCCGAGCTCCTCGCCGAGGCAACGGTGTGAGCGGGGCGGCGGTGGCCGCAACCGAGGCCCGCATCGCTCAGCTCCGCGTGCCTGAGATCAGCGCGTCCGGAGCCCCGCTCTCCGAGGTCATCGACGATGCTGCGGGCGGCGAGCGCACGATCGTCGCCTTCCTCTGCCGCGAGTGCGCGTACAGCGCCGCGGACGCCGCCGGCAATGCGCGCACCCCGCTGCCGCCGACCATTCGCACCATCATGGTCCCCTGCACCGGTCGCGTCTCGCCGCTGCATCTCCTGGCCGCCCTCGCCGACGGCGCCGATGGGGTGTACGTGGCCGGCTGCCTGGAGGGGCAATGCCACCACCGGGTGGGCAACTTCCACGCCCTCGACAGGGTGGCCTTCGTGCGCCGGCTGCTCGAGTCGGTCGGGGTCGAGCCCGAGCGCGCTGCGATGTTCACCATGAGCGCCGCCGACACGCCGCGATTCGTCGCCACCGCGCGGGGGATGGACGCGACCATCGGGCGCCTCCCCCGCCTGCCGAGGTCGTGATCGGATGCCTCTGAGCGCACGCGGCAGGCAGGTCGCCGGCGAGCTCTCGGGAGCCGCCTTCGGGGTGAGCGCAGGCGTGCTCGGATGCGAGATCGTCCGTCACGACGAGCTCTGCGTCGGTTGCGGCCGCTGCGTGAGCGCATGTCCCACCGGTGCCATGCGCCAGGACGACTGGTTTGATCCGGCCCAGCTCTTCTCGGCTCCGGCAGGGACCGGCCGGGGAGCGCTGGCGACGGCGCTCCGGCGGATCGCGCGTCACGAGCCGAGTGGCCCATTCCGGGTGCCTGAGCGCGTTCGCACCCTCCGCGGCATCCTCTTCAGCCCCGAGCTCTGCGCCGGCTGTGGCGCCTGCGTCCGGGCCTGCCCCACCGGGGCTGTGGAGGCGTGCCCGGTGCCGATCACGGGGGGGGAGGGGGAGCTCCTCCGGGCCCCGGCCTCGGTGGGGGCGCGATCGTGACCGGCGCCGGCACCCGCGTGCTCCTCTGCGAGTGTGCCGGTACCATGGCGGGCAATCTCGACTTCGACGTCCTCGAGCGGGGCCTCTCGTCCGCAGAGGTGGCGGTCGAGCGGCGTGCCATGTGGTGCGGCCGCGAGGCGAGGGGACGCCTGGTCGAGCTGCTGGAGCTCGGCGACGCGGCCGGCCGTCTCCTGCTCGCCGGCTGCTCTTCCGATTTCGCGGCCCGCCGCCTGCAGGGGTTGACCGACCGGGGCCTGCGCCTCGAGGCGGCCGACATCCGCGAGGGGTGCTCGTGGGTGCACGGGGACGTCCGGGATGCCGTGACCGACAAGGCGCTCCGGATCGCCGAGGCGGCGATTCGCTTCCCGGCACGCCAGGAGCGGAGGGTTGCGCCCCGGCCGAGCGCCACCCGCGTCGCGGTCGTCGGCGGAGGGGTCGCGGGCACCCAGGCTGCTGTGGAGCTGGCCCGGATGGGGCATCCGGTCGAGCTGCTCGAGCGACGCCCCTTCATCGGCGGACGCGCCACCGCCATCGGCACCGTGTTCCCGAGCGGTGATTGCGGTCCGTGCCTGCCGGCGACCGGGGCCCAGACCGGCGTGCGGAAGTGCCTCTATCGCAATGTCGCCGTCGATCACCCCAACCTCCGGATCCGGCGGCGGACCACCGTGCAGTCGGTGACCGGCACGGCGGGCGACCTCACCGTCCAGGTGCGCACCCTGCCCGAGATGGTGGGCACCGAGTGCATCGACTGCGCGCTCTGCGAGGCGGCCTGCCCCGTCCCGGGCCCGGCGGGCCAGGCCACCGCCATCGCCGGCGAGGTGTACGACGGGCGCGTGCTGCGCTCCATCGATCTCGACACCTGCACCTTCTGCGGAGCCTGCGCGCAGGTGTGCCCCGTCGGTGCCATCGACCTGACCCCGGCGGCCGAGCTGGAGCGGCTCCACGTGGGAGCCGTGGTCATCGCCACCGGTTGCGAGCCCGCTCCCGGGCATCTTGTCACCCACCTCGGATACGGCCGGTCTCACGTGATGACCCAGGTCGAGCTCGCCGAGAGGCTGGACGGCTGGCAGGAGCAGTCCTGGCGCGGTCGGGCCCCGGCGCGCCACCTGGTGATGATCCAGTGCGCCGGGTCGCGGGATGAGCGCCGCCTCCCGTACTGCTCCCGGCTCTGCTGCATGATCGCCGTCAAGCACGCCATCCGCCTGCGCGAGCTCTTTCCGGAGATGCGGGTCACCATCTGCTTCCAGGAGCTGCGCACCCCCGGGGCCCGCGACGAGACCTGGTACACGGCGGCGCGGCGGGCGGGCGTCGAGTTTCTCCGGGGCTCCCCCGCGGCGGTGCAGATGGATGGTGATGGCCGGCCGCTGATCGAGCTCGAGGACATCGGGTCCGGTGAGCTGCGCCGGCTGCACCCCGACCTGGTCGTGCTCTCCACCGGGCTCGTGCCCGCCGAGGAGTCGGCGGAGGTCGCCCGCCTGCTCGGTGTACCGCTCGACACCGACGGCTTCGTCGCCCAGCTCGACGTCAAGAACCGGACCACCGAGACCCGTGCCGACGGTGTGTTCGTCTGCGGCTCCGCCTCCGGGCCCAAGACCATCGCCGAGTCCATCACCGATGCCGCCGCGGCCGCCGCCCGGGTTCACGACTATCTGACCTCGGGCGGCAGGCAGGATGTCTGTCCGGCCACCATCGACGCCGCCCGCTGCGTCGGCTGCGCCGCCTGCGTGGCCGCCTGCCCCTTCGGCGCCCTCGCGCTCGTCGATCGGGACGCTGCCGCTCTCCGGCCGGCCAGCGTGCGCCCCGACGCGCCGGTCGCCTCCGTGGACGCGGACGTCTGCCGCGGCTGTGGCATCTGCGCCGCCATCTGTCCGGAGCTCGCGATCACCCACTCGCTCGACGATGCGACCCTCGTCTCCCGGCTGCGCGTGATCGCCGGTGGGGTCGCGAGCCCCGTGGTCGGGTTCACCTGCGCCGAGTGCGCGGCTGCCACCTTCACCCTGAGCGGCCGGCGCCGCGATCGATACCCGGAGCGGGTGCGCCTGATCGAGCTGCCCTGCCTCGGTCGCCTCTCCGCGCTCCACCTCGTCGAGGCGGCCCGCCTGGGCGCCGCCGGGGTCTTCCTCGCCGGATGCGTCGAGGGGCGATGCCACTACCGGCGCGGCGACACCAGTGCGGCGGAGCAGGTCGCGCTCGCCACGGATCTGGTGAGCCAGATGGGGCGCACCATGCCGATCGAGCGGTGGCATCTCTGCGCCGTCGACCACAGCGGGCTGGGACACCGGCTGCGGAGCTTCTGCGACCGGGTCGACGAGGCCCAGGCCGCCGCCGGTCAGGGGCGAGAGTTGGCGCCGCCGGTGGGGGGACGGTGATGTCCCCGGTCGCCGAGAGGAGCCGCACGGCCGTCGAAGCACTGGCGGAGAGCTGCCGCTCCTGCTATCAGTGCGGACGCTGCCGGAGCGCCTGCCCCCAGGGCCTGGACCTCGCCGATGGCCCGCGAGCCGTGGTCCGGCTCGTGATCGCTCAGGACGCCGAGCGCCTCCTCGCCTGCGAGGACGTCTGGCGCTGCAGCGAGTGCGGAGCATGCACCGAAGCCTGCCCCATGGGCGTGGACGTGGCCGGCGTGATCGCCGAGGTGCGGGTGCTGCAGCGCGCCGGAGACGGGGTGCGTTGCCCCGAGCGGAGCGGCGCCGACCTGGCCAAGCGCCACCTCAAACACCACCGGACCCTCAACAGCCTGACACTCGGGCTGCGCATGGCCCTGCGTGGCTTCCTGCCCCGGGGACCGAGGACCTCGATATCGCTCGGAGCCGGCGCGTTTCGCGCCCAGGTGCGGAGACCGTTGCGCCCGGTCGCGTCGGCCGACGATCTCAAGGTCTTCTACCCCGGCTGTGCGCTGCGCATGGATCGGGAGGCATACGAGGCCACCCGAGCGCTCGCCGCCGGCTCGGGGATGAGGCTCGCCGAGCCCGAGGACGCTGGCTGTTGCGGGCACCCGGCTCGCGATCCGGGGGTGGGGCCACCCGCCCTCAGGGGGACCATGCTGACCGCCTGTCCGGCCTGCGAACGGACGCTGGCGGCCGCCGGCACGCCGACCGTCCCGGTGTGGAGCCTGATGGTCGAACGGGCCCGGCGTGGCGAGTACCGGCTCAGCGCGCGGAGCTCTCGGTTCGTGCCCTATGTGGGATGCCTCTCCGACCGTGATGCCACGCTCGCGCTCCTGGCCGAGGCCGCGGAGCTGGCCGGCACGGAGCCGGTGCTGGCCCATCCGTCGCTGCACGGGAGCTGCTGCGGTGCGCTCGGCGCCGCCTATCGCGGCCCGACCCGGGGGGTGGCCGAGCTGGTCCGGTTCGCCGCTGAGCGGCACGCCCCCATCGTCACCCCCTGCCTGCTCTGCCGCGACAATGTGCGCCTGGCTGCGCGCCACGAACGCGCGGCTGTCGACGTCCATTTCTGGCCGGAGTTCTTCCGTGCGACGTCCGCGATGGCCGTGGCCGCGTCCGCGTCCGCGGACGGTGGGGAGAGGGCATGAGCCCGGGTGACGGTGTCGAGGTGGGCCCGGCGGGCGATGCCGGTCCGGTGCATCCGGTGAGTGATGGCGGCCAGGTGAACCCGTACGCGACCATCGCCCGCAACGTCTTCTGCGCAACGGACCCGGCCCCCGGCCTCCTCCAGCGCATCCTCGCCGACCCGCGCATGCACGATCACATCGGGGGCCTGCTCTCCTGTCTGCAGTGCGGCATCTGCACCTCGGGATGCCCGGCCGCGCGCTTCGCGGAGTACTCGCCGCGAGACATCTCGCGACGCGCGCTGGACAGCGACCCCACCCTCCTCGAGGACGACTCGGTCTGGCTCTGCTTCTACTGCTACACCTGTCAGAGCCGCTGCCCGCGGGGCAACTCGGTGGCGGTAATCAACCAGGTGATCCGCGGCATGCAGGTGGAGGCCGGCCGCGGGGTGAGGCACGTCGCGATGTTCGCCGACTGGGCGGTGCAGTTCTACGAGCGGGGGATGGGGGGCACCCCACCCGAGTTCCTCCCCCATCTCGCCGAGGCGTTCGGCCCGAGGTGGAAGGACTTCATCGATCGCCGCGAGGAGATCCGTGCGGAGCTCGGCCTCGGCAGCATGTACCCGTCGGAGCACGCCGCCTCAGAGATGCGCGTGCTGATGGACGCGACCGGGTTCTCGGACCGGCTCGCCGCCATGGGCGCTCCGGTGCGACCCGCCACGGTTGCCCCTCCCGGCCCGGCCGCCCCGCTCCCGGCTGGATAGTGGCGGGCGGCGCGGGCGCGATGCCGGACGCGGAGTAGCCGCGGGACGTCTACCTGCGGGCCTGCGAGCAGATCGCCTCCGCCTGCGCGGCCTCGGGCTTCCGGTACCTCGCCAGCCGGCAGCGGCTGACCCGCGAGGCGGGTGCGTTCCGCCATCTGATCGAGCTGCGCTCGGACGACCACAACCAGGCGGGCAGCCACGTGGCGCTCTGGATGGCCCACCCCGTTTGCTGCCCGGCCCTCGGAGCCTGGCGGAAGGAGCAGGCGCACCCGCTCCGCCCCAATGACTACCTGGGGGGCGGGGGGATCACGGGCCGGTGGAATCTCATCTCGCCGGGGGCGGTCGGCGACGCCATCCGGCACATCCATGAGGTGGCGCTCCCGCGGTTCCCCGTGTTCAGGTAAGACTTCACTGTCTCCTTGCCGATGGAGAGTCGAGTGGCGATGTCCTGATTGCGCATCCCTGACGCGGCTGGCGTCAGCACCTGGATCTTCCGAGCCGTTAGCTGGGACTCGTTGGAGAAGCTCGGTCGACGTGCGGCGCGAACGGCGCGTAGGAGGTCGGCATGCTCCTTCCGAATGCGGGTCAGGTCCCCGGCGGCACGTTCGAGATGATGGTCAATCGTCCTCTGACAACGCTCCGCCGTGTCCACGAACTCAAGGAGGAGACCGGATGCCAACACCTTGTCTACAGCCGACAGTACTGGGACACCCGCGAGATCGGCCTGATTCTGAAGGGAGGGGGCCAGTATCCTGATTGGCTCCTCGCGAACATCCTGGTTGTACCGGCGGTCGCGCTCGATGATCGTGCCGACTGCTACGTCGGGGAGCACTTCTTCGGAGCCTCTCTTCAGCGACCCGTCCATAGAACACTCTCTTCAAGAACCGGAGGATTGGCACGTATGACTGAGCACAGGCCAGTTACGGTTTGCTACCCTCGCCAAAGCCAGGCTTCGTCGACGCCACGCGCCCATCGCTGAGCTGGACCATGCGCTCGCAGCGTTCCGAGATGCTGAGATCGTGGGTCGCGATGAGCAGGGTGAAGCCGTGCTCCCGGCGCAGCCGGAGGAGCAGGTCCATGACGATGGTGCCGTTGGCCGAGTCGAGGTTACCGGTGGGCTCGTCGGCGAGCACGATCCCCGGGCGGCTGATCAGAGCCCGGGCGATGGCCAGTCGCTGCTGCTCGCCACCGGACAGGTGCGAGGGCAGATCGTTGCCGCGACCTCCCAGGCCCACGGCTTGGAGCAGCTCGCGGGCCCGCGCCGTCCGCTCGAAGTCGACTCGGTAGGGGATCAGCGGCGCCAGAACATTGTCGAGGGCGGTAAGCGCGGGCAGCAGGTGGAAGCGCTGGAAGACGAAGCCGACCCCGCGGCGGAAGCTGGCCCGATCGCCATCGCCCAGCGCGGTGATCTCCCGCTCGCCGACACG
>JBEKAP010000044.1:0-12395 GCA_050015875.1 Candidatus Dormibacteria bacterium
GGTCCGGATCACCACCCTCCGTGGGGTCGGCTACCGGCTGGACGAGCTGAGCCGGCTGCCATCGCCCGTCGCGCACGCCGAGGGGGACCCCCCGGACGGAGCCCCGACGGCGGACGGCGGCGTCCCCCCGGCCAACGGAGCGGTGCCGGCGGAGGGCAGCGTCCCCCCGGCCAACGGAGCGGTGCCGCCGGACCAGGCCACGGTCAATGGACATGACCCGACCGCCAACGTGGGCCTCGCCGCGGAGGACGCGGTCCACCCCCTGGTGTAGCTCGGGCCACCAGCGCGGCACGCCGGCCGGGCCAGGCAGGTGGGGTCCCCTGATGTCGAAGTCCGGTAACGCCGCCATGCCGACCGCGGAGCGTGGCCCCCATCGAGTGCCGCGGTGGGTTTGGATGCTCCGGGAAAACCCTTTGGTGCGTTCGGGGATTTCGCCGATGCGGGGCGGCCGCGCGGGGCTCAGCATCGTCCCTGGCCGCGGCATCCCGCGGCGTCGAGGAGTCAGATCCGGTGGAACAGGACCCGTCAGGTATTCGACGCGGCGTCCGCGAGGAGGTCGCCGTGCTCCAGGCGCAGATGGACCTGCTCCGGGATGCCATCGGCACCCTCGACACCCTCCATGAGGCGATCGCTCTCTCCATGCCACCCCCGCAGGTTCTGGCAGGATCGCGAGCTCGCTACGTCGCTCGATTCTGGGAATGCTACTGGCGCTGGGCCTCTCTGACCGGGCAGCCGTCCGGCGCGCCGGTTGCCGCCGCGGCGTACGCGCCGGCCGCCGCCGCGCCGGCCGCGCCGGGCACCCCCCGAGCCGCTGCGCCGGGAACCGTCGCAGCCGCCGCGCCGCCATCCCCCGCATCTCCCCCCAACCCCGACCTCGCCAATGCCGGCCCCGCTCTCCCGCCACCCGCCGCGCACCCGGTTCCGAGACCGCGGTGGACGGTCCACGCCGCACGGCTCGGGGCCGCCGCCCGCACCGAGCTGGCGGTTCACGGTCTGGCCTACCTCGGCGTCCTCCTCACCTTCGTCGGCACGCTCGGATTCACCCTCTTCGCCTACGGGAGTGTCAACCCGCAGCTGAGGGCGGCCTCACTGCTCGCCATCCCGGCCTTCTTCGCCGTCGCCTCCTGGTTCCTCTACCAGAAGGGCTCGGCACTGGTCGCCGCGAGCATCGAGATCCTGGCCGGCGGCCTTGCCCCCGTCGCCCTCTTCTCCGCCCTCAGCTCCTATCTGACGGGCACCTCGGAGGTCGTCGCGCGCACCGCGGTCGCCCTCGTGCTCATGCTCGCCTACGCTGCGGCGTCGGCCCGGCGCCGGGAGTCTCCGCTCCGCTACCTGGTCGGGCCGATGCTGTGGACGGCGGTCTGGGCCGCCGGGCTCGCCCTGCACCACGACGGCTACTCCGCTGCCCAGGTCGCCCTCGCCTCGTCAGTCGTGACCCTCACGATGGGCGCCGCGACCCTTCGCCCCAGCCACTGGCTCGCCGGCCCGACCCTGGTGGCCGGCGCCGTCATGGCGGGAGTCGGCTGGGGTCTGGGATTGCTCTTCACCGCCACCGGCGGCGGAGCTCCGCTTCCGGTGGCGATCATCGGGCTGGCGACGATCGCCAGCGTGACCCTGGCAGGCGCGCGCTGGGGGAAGGGCGTTGCCGGTGCGCTCGTGCAGGCTCTGCTGGCGGCTGCCACCTTGGGCGAGCTGGTGCCGGGCTGGGGGTGGCCCGCCGTGGGCACGATCGCCGTCTTCAGCGGTCTCCTCCTGCTCGAGCTGCAGCAGTCGCGGCGCCCCGACCCCGTTGCCCTCGCCGCGGCGTTCGCCATCGCGATCGTCGGCGCCCTGGTGGCCCTCGGCGCTCCCTGGACGGCGCTGGTCGCTGGGGGTGCGCTGGCGATCTGGGTCCAGGTCCGGCGGTTGCGCCCTCTCCCGGCCGTGCGGGGGCTCGCCACGAGGAACGGGCTCGATGGCATGCCCGAGCTCCTGACCGCACTTGTCAGCCTCCTCCCCGCCTACGCCCTCCTCCAGCTGCTGCCTCCCCTGCGGGCGCTCCTCGTGATGGCGTCCGTCCTCCTTGGGGTGACCCTCGCCGTCCGGGCGCTCAGGATCCGCGACCTCCTCTACGACTGGTGGCCGTGCGCGGCCGCGGCGGCGATCCTGATCGACTCCACCGTCCTCTACTCGGGTCCGTCGGCCCAGCTGACCGCCGTCGTGGCGGTCGCGGCACTGGTCGTCGCTCTCGCCCCGGGCCGGCCGGTGCTCCGGGCGTGGACCGGGGCACCGGGGCTGCTCTGGGGGCTCTACCTGGGTCTGCAGGCGGCCGGGACCGGTGCGGCGATCACGCCCCTGGTCTGGGGCGCGCTGGGGCTCGCGGTGATCCTCATCGCGTCACTGCGCCATGAGCGCGTGGGCGGGCACCTGGCCCTGATCGGCCACGCCGTCACCCTCGGAGCTCTCCTCGCCTCTCGCGGAGGATGGACCGAGGCGATCACCCTCGGTCTCTGGACCGCCGGCTGGCTGGTGGCGGTCGCCGCCCACGAGGCCGGCCGCTCCGCGCTCACCGCCCTCGCCGGTCGCCTCCTCGGCCCCCGGGATGGGCTCCGCCGTCTGGCGGCGGCGATCCCCCAGCAGGCGCTGGTCACCAGCCTGCCCCTCCTCGCCCTGGTGCTGGGGCAGCAGCTCGGCGCCTTCGACGGGCGCCGCAGTCTCATCGGGATCGTCGATGCCGCGATCGCCCTGGCCTATGCGGTGGCCACTCGGCCCGGTCTCCACCGCCGTCCGCTCGCGCCGCTGCTGGCGATGAACGCCGTCGGGCTCTCCGCCGTGGGCATCGCCGTCGCGGCCCCCGACCTCTGGCCGAGCATCGTCGCGGCGGCCGCCTCCATCTGCGTGGTGGCGGTGATGGGCGGCGAGCTGCGGCGATCGTTCATGACCTGGTTCGCCTGGGTCATGTCGGTGGTCCTCGCGGTGCTGCTCGCCGATGCCGCCGGGGTCCCGGTCGCGTCGCTGTACCAGGTGGTCATCGGGATCGGGGCGCTGCTCCTCCTCGGAGGTCTTCTCGCCGACGACCTGATCGCCGGTCGCCGCAGGCCCGGCCAGGGGTTCCGGATCGGCTGGCTGGCCAGGCCCGCGGTGCTCGGCGCCCTCGCCGTCCCCACCGGCCTGGCCTTCGTCTTCCCCGACGGCTCCCCGGTGTACGGCTGGTGGCTGATCGCCGCCGCCGGCCTCTACCTGCTGGTGGCCGTCCAGCTTCGCGCCGGGGCCATCAGCGGTGTGGCGGAGGCGCTCCTCGTCGTCGGGTTGGCAGCGCTCCTCCCCGGCGGCGACGCTCGCGTCACCGTCCTGGCCGCAGCCGCGCTGCTCGCGGTCGCCTGGAGCGCCGATCGGATGCACCGGCTCCAGGGCCCCGGCCACCCCGGGCGCGACCAGCCGCCGGGAGTGGGCGGAGTCGCGCGCCGCGACCCCTGGCTGAGCTGGGACGTGGCGCCCCTCGTGGTCGCCCACGCCGTCGCCGGCTATGGCCTGGTCTGGGCCGTCACCGCGGGCGGGAACGCGGTGATCAGCGAGACCTACGCCGGCGCCGGCGCCCTCGCGCTGCTGATCGCGCTGTGGCGGCGCCACTGGGGCTGGGCGATCGCCGGCCCCTCGCTGACGCTGATCGGTGCCGGGGTGGCTGGCCCGGGGTGGCTGGCCCTGGCCCTCGCCGCCACCGCCGCCGCCTGCGCGGTCGGCGCCTGGCGCACGGCCGGCGTGGTGCGCGCGGCGTTGCAATGGTCGACCGTCGTCGCCACCGGGTGGGCCTGGGGGGAGCTGGCGGTCTGGCTCGCCTGGGACCTCGACGTCTGGGTCACCGCGACCGCGGTGGCCGGTGGCGTCCTGGCGCTCTCCCTCGGCATGGCCGTCCGTCTCTGGCGGGTCCCGGCCGGATGGCTCTGGCCGCTCGCCGCCCTCGCCGCCACCGGCGTCGCCACCGCCGCGGTGGTGGCCAGCCCCGCCGCTCTCCCCAGCGGCACCCCCGCGGCCATCGGCGCCCTGCTGGCTGTCGCCGTCGCCGCCGGAGTTGCGGCCCGGCCGCTCCGGCTGCCCCAGCTCCATTTCCTCGCCGCCATGGCGACGGGCTGGGCCTGGGCCCTGGTCGTCGTCGTCACCGCCTGGCCGGACCCCCAGGTCGTCGCCTTCACCGCCCTGGCCGCCGGGGTCGCCGCCCTCACCGTCGCCGGCCTGGCCCGCGCGGGCCATCCCCCGGTCACGGAGTCGGTCGCCGCCTGGATCGGGCTCTCCGTCCTGGGCATGCTCTTCGCCGTTCTCGCAGCTTCTCTCTCGCCCCAGGTCGCCACCCGTCCCGCGCTCCTCGGCCTGGCCGCCGGCCTGCTCATGCAGGCGGCCGCGTCCGGCGCCTCGGCCAAGCCGTACGGACTTCGCCCTCTCCGGGAGCTGGCGGCCCTGTTCGCCGCCGGCTCCGGGGGTGCGGTCGTTATCGCCCTCCGGCTCAGCCCCGGCGGCAGTGTCGATGCGTGCGTGCTCGGTGGCCTGGTGGGCCTGGCCGCGGGCCTGATCGTCTGGGCCGCCCAGCCCGACTCCGTCTGGCTGCGGCCCATCGCGCTCTTCACCGGACTGGCGACGGTGGCCGGTGCCTGGCTCGCCCTCACCCTCCTCCCCGACCGGGGACCCCTCGAGGTTGCCCTCACCATCCTGGGCACCGAGTGCGCGGCCACCGGTCTGACCCTCCGGAGGGTGGAGCCGCTCTACCTCGCGTCTCCCCTGCTCTGCGGGGCCTGGCTGCTCTTCGCCGGGCAGTCGCTGGGCGGCAGCCCCGAGTGGCTGACCGTCCCCATCGGCGTCACCGCGCTGGTCACCGTGGAGCTGGCGCGCTGGGATGGCCGGGCGCGCGGCTCGGCAGGCACCGCACCGGAGCTGGTCGCCATCGAATACCCGGGGATGCTTTTCGTGGTCGGCGCCGCGCTGGTCCAGACCATCAGTGGCAGCGACGCCTTCGGGCTGCTGGCGGTGGCGCTCGCCGCCGGCCTGGCCGTCTGGGGGACGGAGAGCCGGGTGCGGCGCCGCGTCCAGTTCGCCGCCGGGGCGGTTGGGATGGCGCTGGTCCTGATGCTGGTCGTGCCCGTGGTGCGGGTGATCCCCGAGGTGCACGGCATGACCCTCTGGGGGCTGGTGGCGGGGATCGGCGTCCTCCTCCTGGTCGCGGCCGCCACCCTCGAGCAGACGCGAAATGGCGTGCAGACGGCGGTCCGGCGGCTCGGCGAGCTGACGGTGGGCTGGGAATGAAGCCCGGCGACCGTCTCGCCATCGCATTGCTCGGCATCAGCGCCGTCGCCATCGGCCTCACCGCCGCCGGGGTGGGCGCCGGCGCTCTGGCTCTCCTCTGCGCGTCGGCCGCCCCGCTCGCGGTGGGGGCAGCGCTGTGCGCCCGGCTCAAGCGCCCGGTCCCCGGACGGGCTCTGATCCTGGGCGGGGGGCTCGGCGTGTTGGTGGCCCTCCTCACCGCGCCACTCGCCGGGGGCTTCGTGGCCCTCTTCGTCCAGGGTTTCGGCACCGGAGCTCACCAGCTGATCCGGAGCCTGGAGCTCGACCCACGCCTCACCACAGTGCTCGGCTCACCCTGGGTGCTGGTGCTCCTGATCACGCTGGTCGCGGTGGCTCCGCTCACCGAGGAGGCGGGTAAGGCGCTGGGAGCCGGGCTGGCAGGCCCCGCGAGCCGTGAGGAGGCATTCCTCTTCGGAGCCTGGTCGGGCGTCGGATTCGCCCTGGTCGAGAACCTCGCCTACGCCGGGATCGGGATCGCCTCCGGTCACCAGTGGCCGATGCTCGCGGTGATCCGCTCCATCGGTGCCGCCGCCAACCCGCTGGCCAGCGGACTGGTGATGCTCGGCTGGTGGCGCTGGAAGGAGGAGGGTCGGGTGGTCTCCCTGGTCCGCGGGTACCTCTCGGGGGTGGGTGTCAACGCGCTCTGGAACGGGACGACGGCGGTCGTCGGAGTGGTGGTGGCGGCGCTCGCCGTCGGCCATCCCGGCGCCAACCTCGAGTACGCCGTGCTCGTCTACAGCGCCGTGCTCGGCGTGGTCCTGGCCGCGGCCCTCTGGGTCGTCGCCGCCGCCATCGCGACGGGCCGCGATCCCCTCGCCGGCGTCAGCATGGGCAGCGCCCGCTCGATGGCCATGGCGTGCGTTCTCGGCGCCTCGTTGCTCGTCCCGCTGGCGGTGCTGATCATCGCCTTCCCGCGCTTCTACTCGGGGCCCTGAAGTACTCGGCGCTCTGGGCGGTATCGGGGCCCTGACGCGGCGAGCACGCCGAGGAGCGGATCGGCGACCATCCCACCCCCGTGGTCTACGTCCTCGTGCTCACCGCCGTCACCGCCGTCTGGGGGTGGACGTTCGTCGTCATCAAGGACTCGATCGCGAGCTACCCGGTGGCCCCCTTCCTCGCCCTCCGCTTCGGCCTGGCCGTGCTGGTGCTGTTCCTCATCTCCCGCCGCCTCCCGAGCCGTCGCTCCCTGCTCATGGGGAGCGTCATCGGCCTCGCCGTCGCCGCCGGCTACGCTCTCCAGACGTATGGCCTGAAGGGGACCGCTCCCGGCACCGCCGGGCTGATCACCGGCCTCTTCGTCGTTTTCACGCCGGTGATCGACCACTTCTTCGGGGAGAGGATCGCCCCGCGGACCATGGTGGCCGTCGCCGTCGCCCTGATCGGGACCGCCCTCCTCGCCGGGGGCGATCCCAGCGTCGACGTGGGGCTGGGCGACCTGCTCGTGCTCCTCGGAGCGGTGGCCTTCGCGGTCCAGGTGGTGCTGCTCTCGCATCGCGGCACCGGCATCCGCTCCCTGGACCTGGCCTTCCTGCAGATGGCGGTCTGCTTCGTCGTGTTCACCGCCGCCGGGGTGCCCTCGATCGCCCGGCCGACCGGCGTCGTCTGGTTCGGCATCGTGATCACCGGGGTCTTCGCCAGTGCCCTCGCCTTTCCCCTTCAGGCCTGGGCCCAGGCCAGGATGAGCGCCACCCGCGCCGCTCTGATCATGGCCATGGAGCCCGCCTGGGCCCTCCTCTTCGCGGTTCTCCTCGCCGGCCAGCGCCTCGACCTGGTCCAGGGGCTGGGCGCGGTCCTGCTGCTGGGCGCGGTGGTGGGCCACGAGGCGCTTCCGCAGCTGGCGGCGGCGCGGCGGAGCACGGCCTGACCCGACCCCCTGGCACCCACCAATCCAGCTCCGATACGGCCCGGGCGCAGCCGGCAAGGGGAGGTGGGAGCCGGGCTGCGCGCCGGGCCGTGAGGATGGGGACGTGATCCCGCCTGCCCCGTCCCCGGGATGGCGGCCGTCGCTGTCCGTGCACGACGACCGCCGCGATGAGTTTCCGGCCGTACGCCGGACATCCCGCGGACAAAGCGCCCCCCCTCTCCAGCCGGCGTCAGTCGCGGAAAGGTGGCACGCCCGTGGCCCTGGTGTTCGTCCCGGGCGCCCTCCGAGCCTCGTCAGGCGCCGGCCGGCGCGCCTCGGCCGCCCTTGCCTGCGTCGAGGGCGATGAGCCGCCGGAGCCCGCCCACCGCGGTGTCGATGGCGGCGTCGATCGGGAGGCTGCTCGGATCCGGCAGGCCGGTGACACCCTCGGAGGCGCTGTCGATGACCGTGAGCACCGCCCCCGCGCGCACCCGGCGCACCAGCGCGACGGTGAGCACGGTCGCCGCCTCCATCTCCGCCGCCAGGCAGCCGGCACGCATCCAGGCGTCCCAGCGTGCTCGGATGATCCCCTCCAGCGGGAAGGTCTCCGGTGCCATCTCCGCATAGAAGGCGTCGTTGGTGAGGACGACGCCGACCCGGAAGCGGTGGCCCTCAGCCAGAGCCTCGGCGCGGAGGGCCTGGACCACGTCGATGTCGGCGACGGCGGGGAAGCCGGCGGGGGCGTAATGGTCCGGGGTGCCGTCGCCGCGCGCCGCCGCCTGGACCACCACCAGGTCTCCGAAGCGCAGGTCCGGCACGAGGCCACCGCAGCTCCCGATCCGCACCAGGGTGCGCGCTCCCACCCGCACCAGCTCCTCCACGGCGATCGCGGTCGAGGGGCCGCCGATCCCGGTGGAGGTGACGCTGACCGTGACCCCGTCCAGCTTCCCGCTGTACGTCGTGTACTCGCGGTTGGCGGCCACCCGCCGGGCGCCGTCGAGGCGCGCCGCGATGCGCGCGCAGCGTCCGGGGTCCCCGGGGAGCAGCACGTACTCACCGATCTCGCCGGCCTCCACCTGGAGGTGGTACTGCCGCTCGCCCACGATCGGCAGAATGTATCAGGGCCAACACCGGAACAAGACCTCAGGGCTGCGCCCCTCTCTCCGCGTACCATCCGGGGCCATGCCAGTCCAACGCCGGATCGCCGTCGGCAGCGACTCCCGGCACCCCATCCCAGACGCCATCGCCGGCTGGCTGGAGGAGGGCGGCTTCTCGGTGATCCGCTGCGGCGCGGTGGACGCCGCCGACACCCCCTGGCCCGAGGCGGCCGAGCAGGTGGCACGGCTCGTGGCCCAGGGCGTCGCCGAGGCCGGTGTCGTCTGCTGCTGGACCGGGACCGGGGTCAGCATCGCCGCCAACAAGGTTCCCGGCATCCGCGCGGCGCTCTGCAAGGACGCCGAGACGGCGGGTGGCGCCCGCCGGTGGAATGGCGCCAACGTCCTCGCTCTCGCCCTCTCCGACGCCACCGCCGACGCCGCCCAGGCGATCGTCGAATCCTTCCTCGGGACCACCGGCATCGACCCCGCGGAGGAGGCCAACGTCCAGCGGGTCGCCGCGATGGAGCGGCGCTACTCCGGGTCAGGCGGCGAGGAGGGGTCCCGAAGGCGCTGACCCCAGAGCGTGCGGCGGGTCGCGCGACCGCCCACCCACGCTCCCGACCGGACGTCCGCGGTGCGTAGGATGAGCGCGATGACGGCCGCTCGAATCCTCTGCATCATGGGCTCGGGCGAGACGGCCCCGACCATGGCGCCGGTCCACCGCGAGCTGATCGAGCGGGTGGGTGGGGACGGTGCGCGGGCCGCTCTCATCGACACGCCGTTCGGCTTCCAGGAGAACGCCGACGAGCTGGCCGCCAAGGCCCAGGAGTACTTCCAGCGGAGCATCGTGCACCCGCTCGCGCTGGCCAGCCTGCGCCGCGCCGAGACCGCCTCGGAGGTCGAGAGGGAGGCCGCCTACAGCCGCATCCACGAGGCGGACTACGTCTTCTCCGGTCCCGGGAGCCCCAGCTACACCCTCCGCGAGTGGCGGGGGACCGAGATCCCACGTCTCCTCGTCGAGAAGCTGGAGCGAGGCGGCTGCGTGACCCTCGCCTCGGCGGCGGCGATCACCCTCGGGATCGTCTCACTCCCCGTCTACGAGATCTACAAGGTGGGCGAGCCGGTGCACTGGCTGGACGGTCTCGACCTGCTGGGTGCCGCCGGCATCAGGGCCGCGGTGATCACCCATTGGGACAACGCGGAGGGTGGCACCCACGACACCCGCTTCTGCTACATGGGGGAGGGCCGCCTCACCCAGCTCGAAGCCCTCCTCCCCGACGGCGCGGCCATCCTCGGGGTCGACGAGCACACCGCGCTCATCCTCGACCTGGCCGCCGAGCGGGTCGAGGTGCTTGGCCGCGGACGCGCGGTGGTGCGGCGCCAGGGCACCGAGTCGAGCCTTCCCTCCGGCACCGAGATTCCGCTCGGCGAGCTGCGGGCGATGCTCGCCGGCAACTCCACTCCTCATGGCACCGCAGGCCTCGGTCCGGACCGGGAGAAGCCGCCCGCCGAGTCCCTGCCGAAGGAGGAGCCGTTCCTGGCGCTCCTCTCGGAGCGTGAGATCCAATTCGACCGCGCCCGCGACGGCAGGAACGTCGAGGGCATGGTCGCCGCCGTGCTGGCCGTCGACAGCGTCCTGGACGAATGGTCGGACGAGACGTTCTCGACCGACGAGCGCGAGCGCGGCCGGTCGCTGCTCCGGAGGATGGTGACCCGGTTGGGGGAGCTCGCCACCGAGGGCGCGGCCGACCCCCGGGAGCGGGTCGCCCCCCTCGTGGAGGCGATCCTGTCGCTGCGCCGCGATTTCCGGTCGGAGCGTCGCTTCGACGACGCCGACCGCCTCCGCGACCTCCTCGCCGGATGCGGGGTCGAGGTCCGCGACGGCCGTCAGGGCGAGGAGAGCGGCTGGGAGCTGGTGCACGGGTCCGGGGCGCAGCCCGCGAGGGAGACGTAGATGGAGCTGGAGATCTCGGACGAGCTGGAGCCGCGGCGGCTGGGACGCTCCCCGATCCGGGTCAGCCCGATGGGGATCGGCTGCTGGGCCATCGGCGGCCCGACGGTCGGCGAGGACGGGCGGACCATCGGGTGGGGTCAGGTTGACGACGACGAGTCGGTCCGGGCGATGCGCCGCGGCTTCGACCTCGGGGTGACCTTCTTCGACACAGCCGACAGCTACGGCGCGGGTCACAGCGAGAGGGTGGTCGCCAGGGCCCTGGAGCACCACCTCGAGGACGTGGTGATCGCCACCAAGTTCGGCAACACCTTCGACGAGGACGGCAGCCGTCGGAGGCGCGCCCAGGACGTGAGTCCCGCCTACATCCGGCGGGCCTGCGAGGGGTCGCTGCGGCGCCTGCGGCGGGACGACATCGACCTCTACCAGTGCCACGTCGGGAGCCTCTCCGACGCCCAGTCGGATGCGGTGGTGGAGACGCTCGAGAGCCTGCAGTCGGACGGCCTCATCCGCGAGTTCGGGTGGAGCTGCGACGTCGCGGACCAGGCCGCTCGCTGGGCGGTCCGAGGCACCTGCTCGGCCCTGCAGTTCATCTGCAACGTGCTGCAGGAGACGCCCGGGATGATCGACCTCTGCGAGAAGCGCCGGCTGACCGCGGTCATCCGCAGCCCGCTGGCATCGGGGTTCCTGAGTGGCAAGTACGGGTCCGACTCGCGGCTGCCGCGCGACGACTGGAGGGCGCAGGCGCTGGAGCTGGGTTGGGGCGACCTCTTCAACGCCGACGGCAGCGCCAACCCGGCCTGGCTCGCCAAGCTCGACGCGCTGCGCGAGGAGCTGACCGCCGGCGGGCGCACCCTCGTCCAGGGCGCCCTCGGATGGCTCTGGGCGCGCAGCCCGGTCACGGTGCCCATCCCGGGTTTCAAGACGGTCGCGCAGGTCGAGGAGAACGCCGGCGCGCTGCGCTTCGGACCGCTCTCCCCGGTGCAGATGGCCCGCATCGAGAGGATCCTCGGGCACTGATCCGGCCCATCGCCGGGCCGTCCGAAACACTGCGGCAATGTTCGGGCGTCACCCTCGCTCCCCGACCGCCCCTCCGCGGCGGCACCTACGCAAAGGGAGGAAGCCCACCATGTCCTTTCGACGCACGATCCGTTCGGCCCCGGCGCGGTCAGCCGGTCTGATCGGTGCCGCGGCCCTCACCCTGGCAGCGGGCGCCGGGACTCCCGCGCCCCTTCGGTGATGCCGGGGACCGACGGACGGCCGGAGCGGACCTGGGGGTCAAGCGGAGCACGGACCGAGGGCTCGACCCGGCCGGCGGCGCGCGCTAACCTCGGCTCATGTGCCGAAGCATCAAGACCCTGCGCGGCGCCGAGCCCCCGGCGTCGGCGAACGACATCGAGGCGGCCGCCCTCCAGTTCGTCCGCAAGGTGAGCGGCTACCGCCAACCGGCTCGGCGGAATCGCGAAGCTTTCGAGGCCGCGGTGGCCGAGATCTCGGCGGTCACCGGGCGCCTCCTCGCCGAGCTTCAGCCGGCGCCGCGGCCCTGAGAAGAGCGGTTCATCAGCGTCCGGTGAGAGGTTGCTCGGATGGCGCTGCCACGACTGGCGGCTCGGGCGCGGACCTGCCGGTCCAGCGCCACCAGGCAGATGACCGCCGCCACGGTGACCACCGGCTGCAGCTCCGCCACCAGCAGGAGGTTGATCATCATCGAGCAGGTAAGGCCACCTGCGATGAGCGCCACCCAGTGCTCGTCGTTCCAGCCGTGGGTGGCGGCCGCACGGACGATGAAGCGCACCACCAGCCCCGCGAGGACGAGGTCGAGGGGGACCGTCGCGATCCCGAGCCACGCCGGCACCACGAGGAAGAGCGCAAAGAAGGCCGTCCCGAAGCCCAACCCGGTCACGTAGGCGCGCCGGCGTGACGGCGCACCGCGGCGTGGTCGGCTGACCGGACGGGGGGCGAGCCGTGCGCCGCACACCGCGGCCACCATCACGGCCGCGGCCAGCGTCCGGGCGCCCTGGTCGGGGACGCGCGGGGCCAGGGCGACGACGGCGACCAGGATCGCGGGCACCGCGGCCGCCGCGATCGCGCTCGCGGCACGGAGCCAGGGCACCAGCGGACGATCACCCCGCCACAGTCCGACCACCGCGATCGGGATGCCCATGCTCACCACCGTGTGGAAAAGGCACAGGCC
>JBEKAP010000045.1:0-12241 GCA_050015875.1 Candidatus Dormibacteria bacterium
AAGGTCGGGACATCGGACAACCAGACGGCCGCGGCACAGCTGTCCAACCGTTCCAACCCGATGGTTGCTGCCGACACCGCCTCCCCGATCAAGCGGGCAGGCCCGTCCGGTCCGGTCGGCTCCTCGGGCCGAGCGGCTCCGGCTGAGATGCCGAAGGTGGCCGCCGAGACCTCCGCTCCCAACGCGGAGCGGCACGCGCCCGCTTCCGAGCCGGGTCCGCTGTCGTGGCCCTCAACCCCGGTCGAGTCCCCGCGCGCCGTCCCAGTGGACCTCGGCGGTGCCTCGGGACAGCCGGCGTGGCCCCCCATCCCCCTCACCAACGCCCACCACGAGGAGGGGACGCGCACGGCGTGGGGCCAGACCTACAGCCCGATGCCGGCCCCGAGCAGCGCGCCCAGCCCGGCTCCCAACGGCCCCGCGCAGTTCCCCAAGTTCGAGTCGTCACCGGCCCTCGAGGCGCTCGCCGCCGCCGACGCGAGTGCCGATTTCGAGGGAATGAAGGCGGACCTGATCCAGATCGGCGCCCTCTGGCTGGGGACTGACGGTGTCGCTCCGATCGCCGAGATGCTCCGCCGGACCCGGCCGTCGATCCAGGATGTGATGGCCACCATCGAGGCGATCAAGCACGTCACCCTCCCCGGTTTCGAGACCTCGGTGGTCCAGGCCATGGCGCGCGAGATGCACTACCATGCGGCGGAGTACCTGAGCGGCCTCTGACCGGCCGACCTGGAGGCTCAACCGTGAACTCGGTGCTCAGCGCCGTCACCGGACACGCCGCCCTTCTGCTGGCGGTGGTGGCGATCCTCGAGGGCGTCCTCGCCGCGTGGCTCTTCCGCCGCAACGACGAGATGCGGATGCGCCTGCGCCGAGCCCGCGATGCCGCCGACGAAGCGGCGCGGACCGCGGCCCTCGCCGCCCCGGGCGGCATCGATCCCGAGATCGTGATCCAGCTCATCCGCTCCGGTCAGTCGCCGACGCTCGACGTGGTCCACGGCCTGATGGAGCAGCGGGAGACCGCCGAGGCGGCCGCGGAAGCCGCGGCACCAGAGGAGCCCGGACCCGGCTGACCACGACTGCTACGCGTCGATCTCCCGATGCGCGAGCGCGGCGAGCTGCCAGGTGAGCTGGGCCGCCTCCTCGCGCAGGCGGTACAGGGTGTCCTCGGTCATCCGGAGCACCTGAACGCTCTGACGGATGGACCAGCCGGAGCGCTCGGGCATCGTCGCCCCGCCGAGGCGGCGGCCGAGCCTGACCGAGACCGGGGCGCGAAGCGCCCACCCCGTGGGGGGTCCACCGCGCGCGCTGGGCATGGTCGCGATCTGGAACTCCTCGGGAGGCTGGGACGGCGTGGCCGTCGCGCCGGGCGGCCATCCGGCCGGCGCCTCCACCTCGAACCCGCTGTCTCGCGCGTCGGAGGCGAGCGAGACGCCGGAGAGCTCGAGCGCGTCCACCGGCCAGACCATCTCGCCGCTGGCCAGAGCCGCCAGGGCACTGGCCAGATTCTCGCCCGAGTCGAAGACGCTGCCCTCGCCGAACCAATCCTCTCCGAGGAGCTCGTCAGCGCCCGGCGTGGGGAATTCGAGAGACGGCGGTGTCATGGCTTCCGCCTCTCCTCTCGGGCTGGGCTGCCTGAGCTCATGCAGAATTCCCGTGAACGGTGCTGAGGAGCACATGGTAGACGGGCCCGGCCCGGCGACCAGGTATAGATCGTGTATCGAAAGTGTTGCCTTGCCCTACCAGCGATGGGGACCGGCGAGAATCGCCCTTGGCGGCCCCTCAGCCAGATGGCCGTCCGTGGTGCCCAAGAGGAGTCCCACCTGTGAGCGTCGCCGCCAACTCCCGCCTCGACAACCGCTACATGGAGGCCCTCGGGCCGATTCGGCCGCTGGTCGAGGACGACAGCCTGACCGAGATCATGGTCAATGGGCCGGAGATGGTCTACGTCGAGCGGAAGGGCAAGATCCTGCTCACCGACATCCGCTTCGACGACGAGGCCCACCTGATGCGGGTCATCGACACCATTGTCTCCTCGGTCGGCCGGCGGGTCGACGCCCGCAGCCCGCTCTGTGATGCCCGGCTCCTGGACGGCTCGCGCGTCAACGCGGCCATCCCGCCGGTGGCCCTCGACGGGCCGCTCCTGACCATCCGGAAGTTCTCCAAGGACCCGTATCAGGTGTCGGACCTGATCGGTTTCGGGACCATCACCCAGGAGGGTGCATCGTTCATCCAGGCGTGCGTCATGGCCCGAGCGAACATCATCGTCTCAGGCGGCACCGGCACCGGGAAGACCACTCTGCTCAACGTCTGCTCCGGTTTCATCCCGATCGACGAGCGGATCATCACCATCGAGGACGCCGCCGAGCTGCAGCTCCATCAGGAGCACGTGTGCCGGATGGAGTCGCGCCCGCCGGACGTCAACGGCGAGGGTCGGGTCAACATCCGCGACCTGGTCGTCAACTCCCTGCGGATGCGCCCCGACCGCATCGTCGTCGGAGAGTGCCGCGCCGGTGAGGCCCTCGACATGCTCCAGGCCATGAACACGGGCCACGACGGATCCATGACCACCATCCACGCCAACAGTGCCCGTGAAACTCTCTCCCGGCTCGAGACCCTGGTCCTCATGGCCGGCATGGACCTCCCCCTGAAGGCAATCCGCCAGCAGGTGGCCAGCGCCATCAACCTGATCATCCAGCTGTCGCGCCTCAAGGACGGCTCGCGCAAGATCGTCACCATCACCGAGGTGGTGGGGATGGAGGGCGAGACCATCACGATGCAGGAGATCTTCAAGTTCGATTCGAGGGGCGCCGACCCTGCCACCGGCAAGATCGTTGGCGACTTCACCTCGACGGGCATCCGTCCGAAGATCATCGACCGCCTCTTCGACATGGGCGTCCCTCTGCCGCCGCGCCTGGCTCAGCTCTTCCCCGACCGTCGCCAGCTCCAGCAGGAAGCGCTGATGGCGGCGGCGGGCCGCCGGATGGGCGACGGTACCCCGCCGGCGCAGCCTCCTGCGGGGTTCGGTGGCCCTCCGGGCCTCGGCTTGCCGCCCAGCATGCCACCCGGGATGGGAATGCCTCCGGGCGCGATCGGAGGACAGCGGGGCCGCTGAGCTCGGCCGTCCGTGATGAGCGGGGCGCGCGGGTGCGTTCCCCGAGGTGATCCGGAACCGACCGGTCGTCGGCGCCCCGGGCTGATCCCCGCCCCAGAGGCGATCCGCTTCGCTCAGACCCCCAGGATCTCGAGGATGCGCCGCTCGTCGATGGGTGGAGCCATCGGCCTGGCGATCAGGAAACCCTGCCCCTGGGTCACCCCGATCTCCTTCAGGGTGCGCAGTTCCGAGTCCGTCTCGATGCCCTCGGCGACGATGGTGGTGGCGGTCTCGCGCGCGAACGCCACCAGGGCACAGGAGAGGGCCCGGCGCGGCCGATCGCGGTCAATGCCCCGGGTCAGCGAGATGTCGAGCTTGATGATGTCCGGGCCCAGGAGGAGGATGTGGCGGAGGCTGGCGAACCCGGCCCCCGCGTCGTCGACGGCAACTCGGACACCCGCCTCTCGGAGGGGTTCCAGCGCCCGGTTGAGCGCCGCGTAGTCCCCGACCGGGGCGTGCTCGGTCATCTCGATGACGATGCGTTCGAGGGGCACGGCACCGAGGAGACGGGCCACGTCGCGGCGGAGCAGGGTGGCCGGCGAGAGGTTGAGCGAGAGGTAGGAGTGAATGGGCAGTGCTGGGAGTCCGCCCAGAGCCACTGCGAGCGCGGACGCCTCCAGGTCCTCGCGGAGACCGACGTCGCCGGCCTCCTCGAACCACTGCAGCGGCAGCCCCGTGTCGAAACGGGAGAGCGCCTCGACGCCGGTGACCCTGCCCCTGGCAAGGTCCACGATCGGCTGATAGACGGGACGGATGCCGCCGCGCTCGATCACCTCCTGGATCCGGGAGAGCACCCGCGCCCGCTTGGCCTCCGCCTCCTCCTTGCCGGCCAGCTGGTCGCTCAGCTCGCGGACGACCGTGCTGGCCACGTCCGGGGAGAAGGCTGATTCGCCGCGAAGGACGCGCTGGATGGTCTGGGTGACCTCGTCCGGCATCGATCCCTTGACCAGGTAGGCGGCGGCGCCCGCCCCCAGCATCTCCAGGATGCTCGCTCGATCACCGTAGGCGGAGAGCGCGACGATCCTCGTCTGCGGGCTCTCGGCGAGGATGCCGCGAGCCGCATGGGGTCCGCCACCTCCCGGCATCTTGACGTCGAGAATGGCCACGTCCGGATGTTCGCGCGCGGCCAGATCCACCGCCTCGACGGCGTCGGACGCCACCCCGACCACCTCGAGCCCGTCCTCCGACTCGAGCAGCTCGCGAAGGGCCTCCCGGATGTTGGCATCGTCGTCCGCGATCAGGATGCGGGCGAGGACCGGGGGGCTCACGGCGCCGTCCCGGGGGCGGGACGCGCCCCGCCCAGAAGCGGCACCCAGGCGGTCACCACGGTGCCACGCCGGTCGCCCGGCTCGACCCGCAGCCATCCGCCGGCGACCTCGGTCCGCTCGCGCATGCTGGGCAGGCCAAGGTGGCCGGGTGGACTGCCGGCTGCAGCACCCAATCCGGCTCCGTCATCCGCGACCCGCATGAGGCAGCCCTTGTCCCGTTCCTCCAGGGCGACCTCGATGTGGCTCGCCGACGCATGCTTGACCACGTTGGCGATGGCCTCCTGGGCCACCCGATAGAGCGTCACCCTCGCCGCGGTGGTCAGCCCTCCCGGTTCCGTGCCGGTGAGGCGGTACTCGATCCCGTCGTCCTGCTGCACCTGGACCAGACGGTCCCGAATGGTGCCGAGCAGGTCGCCGTGGTCGAGCCCGGCGGGGCGCAGGTTGAACATCAGACCACGGAGGCGCGACACCGCTGTCCCCACCATCTGCTCGACCGCATCGAGAGTGGTTTGAGCCGCCTCGTCGGTGACCCGCCGGCGCAGCGTGTGGAGCCGGAGCCCCACCGCGGCGAGAATCTGCAGCGAGTCATCGTGGATGTCGGCTGCGATCGTCCGGCGCTCGTCCTCATGAGCCTCTACCAGGAGGCGCATCAGGCGGAGGCGCTCGGCGCTGACGCGATTCAGCTCCTCGAGGCTGTGCGCGAAATCCGCCTCACTCCGCCGCTGCGCACAGTAGATTCCCAGGTAGTTGCCGAGGCCGATGAGGTGACCGGCGCAGGCGTCATCGAAGCCGACGAAGTCCGGGGCCTGAATCTCGATGGCGCCGATGACGCGGTCGCCGTTCACCACGGGCACGCCCAGGGACTCCCCCACCGGGCCATCAGGTCCCCCCTCCGAGAAGGACAGCCCACAGCTCCCGATCGCTCGCTGCACCAGAGCCGGCGGGAGCGCCGGGGGCGAAGAGGCAGTCCCCGTGTCGAAGCCCGCGCGACGCCAGCCCGCCCGCAGCTGCACCACGCCCCGGCGATCCGCTTCCCAGAGCCTGACCTCGGTACCGGCCACACTCAACCCGATCTGCTCGAGCGCCCCGACGAGCGCGCCGTCCTCGTCCGGAGACCCGAGGGCGCGGACGAATCCGAGTCGGTAGTCCTGCAGGAGGTCCGCCGTCCCACGCTGGACGAGGTCGCTCAGGCTGGCAGCCTCGACGTGCTGGAGCCTCCGGCCGAGCGCCTCCCTCGCGACCGCAGCCCGGACCGCCAGAGGGAGCCGGGCGAGACGGTCGGAGGTGAGGCAGTCGGCCGCCCCACTCTCCACCAGAGCGATCCCCGCCGCCTCCAGAGGGGGGGGGCAGACCACCACCACCGGGATGCTCGCACCGCGCGCGCGGACCTCGTCGAGCAACGCCTCCGCCGACCAACCCGGCCCCCCGTCCTGGACGACCGCCGCGTCCCAGCCGCTCCCCAGGTCTTCGGGCAGCGACCCCAGACTGGCCACCGGGAAGCCCTCGATCGGCGGCGTGCTCCCCGGCTGGGTGAGGGCGGCCTGGATGGAGGTCCCGTCGCTCGCGCAGACGAGCACCCGGAGGGGCCCGAGCGCCCCGTGGCTCGAGGTGTTGGGAAAGCGGGCGGCGCCCGCCGTCGGAGACGAGGACACTTCGTGACGAGTGTATGGACGGCGAGTCAGGGGTGGGAGCCGGCGCCCTGACCGAAACGGATCGGTGAGGAGCCCGTCACCCGCTCGGCATATCCTTCACAGCCGGGCGCGGGCACGACCGGAAGCCGCCCGGTTCACGCGGCGGCGAACATCTCCTCGGAGACGGGTTCACCTTCGGCGCTCAGCCGCTCGAGCGCCTGGGGGAGCACGCCGGTGGGAGTCAGCTGACCGATCACCTTTCCGGTATCGGGATCGACACCCGTCTGCTTGAAGGCGAAGATCTCCTGCATCACCACGCCATCGGACCCCGTGCCCAGCACCTCGGTGATGCTCACGATCCTCCGGGTGCCGTCGCGCAGGCGCGACTGGTGGACGATCATGTTCACCGCCGAGGCGATCTGCTCGCGGATCGCACGCGAGGGCAACTCGGCGCCGGACATCAGCACCATCGTCTCCAGGCGGCTGACGGCATCGTGCGGGTTGTTGGCGTGGAGGGTGGTGAGCGAGCCGTCATGCCCGGTGTTCATCGCCTGCAGCATGTCCAGCGCCTCACCCCCACGGCACTCGCCGACGACGATGCGGTCAGGCCGCATCCGGAGGGCATTGATGACCAGGTCTCGAATGGTGACCTGGCCTCGGCCCTCGACGTTGGCCGGCCTCGCCTCGAGGGTGACCACGTGCTCCTGGACGAGCTGGAGCTCGGCGGCGTCCTCGATGGTCACGATCCGCTCGTCCTCGGGAATGAAGCTCGAGAGCACGTTCAGGGTCGTGGTCTTGCCCGACCCGGTGCCGCCGGAGACGACGACGTTGAGGCGGCCTCTGACGCAGGCCCGTATGAACGTCGCCATCTGCTCGGTGAGGGTGCCGAAGTGGACGAGGTCATCGATGGTGAAGGCCTCCTTGGAGAACTTCCGGATCGTCACCGTCGGCCCGCGCAGGGCGAGGGGCGGGATGATCACGTTCACCCGGGAGCCGTCCTTGAGACGCGCGTCCACCATCGGCGACGACTCGTCCACACGCCGGCCGATCGAGGAGACGATGCGGTCGATGACCTGCATGAGCTGCTCGGTGGTCTCGAAGGTCACCGGGCTGCGTATCAGCTTGCCCTTCTCCTCCACGTAGATCTGGTTGGGGCCGTTGACCATGATCTCGGCGATGTCGGGATTGGCCAGCAGGTCCTCGAGCGGCCCGAGCCCGAGGACGTCGTGGATGAGCGTGTCGACCACCCGCAGCCGGTCCTGGCGGCTCATGGTCAGCCCCTGCTCGGCGATGACCTCGCCGACCAGCTCGGAGATGCGCTGGCGGATGACCTCGGCAGGCGCCGAGTCCGTGTTGCCGGCCAGTTCCTCGACGAGGCGCTGGTGAACCCGGGACCGAAGCTGGCCGTACATGGCACCGAGCGCTCCCCGGCCCTGGCCGGGACGGGGAACTCCGGTGCGGCTGAGCAGCGAGGTGGGACGGTTGCCGTCACCCGATCCCGCGGACTCCCCGGTCCGGTTCATCAGCGAGGAGGTGCGACCGCCCTCGCCCTGACCGGCGCTGTCACCGGTGCGGCCGAGCAGCGGTGCCGTTCTGACCGCGTCTCCCCGGCCCGGATTCTCGACGGGACCCACGCGCAGCGGGGCCGGCGACAGGGGAGCGGATGCGGGGCGCCCGAACGGCGCCGGCTCGAGCGCTCGCCGGGGCGGGGCGGCAGCTGGAGCAGAGTTGGACGGAGATGCGCGGACCGACCACGTCGGCGTCCCAACCGGCGACTCCGGGGCCGGGATGACCGGCGGGGTGAACGACGGCGCTCCCGCGGGCGGCAGCGAGAAGGTCGGTGTGGTCGCCGGCTGTGCGGCCGCGCCCCCGGGTGGCGACGCGTCCTCAGCCTTCCGCTGGACGCGGTCGAGAAGCGACATCCTCTGTCCCAGCCTACCTGTCTAAGGGTCTCTCGTCCTCAGGTTTGCTCTGCCTGACGGTCCTGCCGAGGCTACACCCGAATCTATTGCATCGAATTCGCAGATTGCAACGATCGTGTCAAGAGCCAGCAGCCTGCACCGGTGCCCCATCGTCCCCCGGCCCCGCCGCTCACGGTTGGGCGCTCTGCAACGGGGTTGTCACGGACGGGTGACGGCCGCGCCCTCCCCGGCGGATCCGATCACCTCCCTCCTCTTCCGTTAGAGTGGCGACCACGGACGCCAGACACAGAGGGAGGCCGGTGCGAGCGCTCGGGGTGCTCGCCGTGGTGGCCATGACCGCCGCGGCCTGCGGGAGCTCCGTTCCACCCACCCTTCCGGGACCTCCGAGCCGGTACCTGATCGGCCTCGACCAGCTCACGTCGCCGGATTTCATCGTCTACGCGCCGCTGGAGTCGGTGGGCGCGGGCTGGCTGGACGCGGCCAGCTCCACCGCGGTGCGAAGGGACGGGCTGGTGCGGGCGGCGCAGGTCGAGTACTACCGCGACGTCGCGTTCAGCACCAGCAACGGACCCATCACGCTCACCGCCGCGGTCGCCGCGTTCACGAGCGCGCCCGGCGCGGCCGCCGCCGTCATCCGGCTGGTCACGGCGCTGGATGCCCGTGCCCATGCCGTGCCCGTCTCCACCGGCCCGCTCGGCGACGGCGGGCACGCCGTCACCGTCCAGGGGAGCGTCCAGGGTGTCGCCGCTCTCCAGGTCATCGTGGTGTGGCGGGTCGACAACCTGGTCAACAGCCTGGTGGCCGAGGGCCGGCTCGGCGGCCTCCAGCTCGATCAGCTCGTCCCCCTCGCCGCGACGCAGACCGCCAACGAGCGAGCCGGGTGAGCCCCGTCAGGCGGTCTGGGCGCCGGCGTCGGACCCGAGGGGCCGGCCCGCGCGGAGGAGGCGAAGGATCTCCGCAGCCGACACCGGCCGCGAGAAGAGGAAGCCCTGGTACGCGTCGAGGCCCTGAGGTTGGAGGCGACTGAGCTGCTCCTCGGTCTCGACCCCCTCGGCAATGACCCGCAGCCCGAGGTTGCGGCCCAGGGTCACCACCGCATGGAGGAGGGCCCCGGGGTCCGCGGCGGGATTCGCTTCGTCCTCGAGCAGGAAGCTGCGGTCGATCTTGATGGTGCTCACGGCCAGGTTGTGGAGCTTGCCGATGTTGGAGTAGCCGGTGCCGAAGTCGTCCAGCGAGATGGTCACCCCGCGTCGCGCGAGCTCACCGAGGACCTCGGCCGCGGCCTGCGAGTCGACCATGGCGGCCGACTCCGTGACCTCCAGCTCGAGCAGGTGGGCAGGGAACCCGGTCTCCTCGAGGCAACCGAGCACGGCCCCGACCAGGCTTCGATCGGTGAGCTGGAGCGCCGAGACGTTGACCGCGACCCGCACGTCCCCGAGCCCGTCGGCCCGCCACTGGGCGGCGTGCCGGACGGCGCTCCGCAGGACGAACTGGCCGATCTCGGCGATGACCCCGATCTCCTCGGCGACCGGGATGAATCGCACCGGGGGGACCTCACCGAGCACCGGGTGATGCCAGCGGGCAAGCGCCTCCAGGCCGACGATGCGATGGGAGGTGGCGTCCACCTCCGGCTGGTAGGCGACGCTCAGCTCGCCGCGCTCCAGGGCCAGGGGGAGCTGCTGCTCGATGAGGAGGCGGCCCTCCGCCTCCTGGGAGAGAGAGGTCTCGAAGCGGGCCACGTGCTCCGTCGAGGTGCGGCCGGCGTGCTGCGCCATCGCCGCGTGCCGCATCAGGGTGGCCGGGTTGTCGCCGTCCGCCGGCGCCAGGGCGATCCCGATCGCGGCGCTCAGCCGGAGGTCGGCGGCGGAACCGGTGCAGGGGGCCGCGACGGTCGCCACGATGGAGCGGGCCATGTAGACGGCCTCCTCGGGGAAGACCAGGCCCGGCAGCAGGACGGCGAACTCGTCGTCCGACCAGCGCGCGACCATCCAGGTGCTGAGGGGTTGTGACACCCCGACCGCGGGTCCCGACGACGGCATGCGGGCGGCGGCCGCGCCCGCCGCGGCCTCCACGCAGTCCGAGACCCTCTCCCCCATCTCGGACACCAGCTGGTCCCCCGCCTCCTGGCCGAGGGTCTCGACCACGGTGCGGAGCCGGTCGAGCGCGACCAGGAGCACCCCGGTGGTGCGTCCCGAGCGACGGCCCGCGCTCAGCTCGCTGCCGAGCCGCCAGCGGAAGGTCGATGAGTTCGAGAGCCCGGTCAGCCGATCGTGGGAGGCCTCGAAGTCCCGCTCAGCGACCAGGCGATCGCGCTCCTCGGTCCAGCGGGTGACGTCGACCCCCACCGAGGTCACGGCGGTCGTCCGGCCGTCCTCATCCAGGCTGGGCGTCGCCGACCACGCCACGACCCGCACCCGGCCGTCGCTGGCCCGAAGCGGCGTCTCGATGCACGCCGATCCGTCCTTGCCGGACACCGCGCGTTCGAAGGCGCGAACCACGCGCCGCCGATGCTCAGGGGCGATCAGCATCTCGTGCCAGAGCCGGCCACTCAGGTCGCTCCAGCGCCAGCCGCCGAGGGCCAGCAGGTCACCGTTGGCGAAGGCGAGGCGGCCGTCGGCGTCGGTGATCATCGCCAGGACGATCTGCCGCCCTGCGGCCCTCTCGTCCTGCCCCCCCATCTCGGGGCGGCACTGCGGTCCCTCGGCAAGCATCCGGTGGCGACCTCTCGACTCTGCCGACCTTCCCCGGGCATCCCCCCCGGGGCATCGGCGGCTATGGTCGCCTGAAGTGATGGGGAGGAAAGACGCCTTCAGCCAGGCTGGGACGCCCAAGAGACAACAACGTCATCGTCACAAGACTCCACCGGCCCGGTGTGACGGCCCGCGGGTCCGCGGCCTCCCCGGCCGGCGGCGTGGAGGGGGCAGCTCGCACGCCAGGGCGGTGAGGCAACCGCTCGTCGGGAGGCCGGCAGGGTCGGGCTGAGCCCGCACCCGCAGGGCTCGCCCCCTCGTGCCCGCCACCCCCTATAGAGGAGGGCTTGGGGCGCATCGGGATGGCGAGCGGAGACGCCAGGGGTGAGTGACCGGCCGGCCGGCGATCCGAACCGGCGCCTCGAAGCTCAGGCTCCCGGCACTGGCGCGTGACTTCCGCACCGATCGGTTTGAAGTGGATCAGACGCATCGCTCGCGTTCACGGCTTCACACGAACCCCGTTACCCCCCTGTCGCGTCTTCCGCGGGGGCTTCGTCAGATCACCCCCCCTAGCCTCCCCCTTGCCGTCTAGTGCATTTGACCTATCTGGCTAGAGCGGTCAGAGACCTTGAAGGAATGAGGATCATGGAACGGAAGAGCAAGAGATCGCTACGGGTAGCCCTTGTGCTGGGTGCGGCCGTGGCCGGCACCGCACTGGTCGGGTTCGGCGGCTTGGCGGCATGGTCCGCCTACACCGAGAACGCCGGCAACAGCGTCGCCGCCGGTACCCTCTCCCACGCGAACGGCCTGAGCTGCGTGTCGAACCTGGGCACGATCCCGACCAGCGGCACCGGCTGGTGCGCCGCCACGATCTCGATCGCCAACGTCGACCCCGCGACCTTTCTTGCGGCTGGGACGACCGGCACGATAATCATCGCCAACACCGGCAATCTGAAGAGCACCTTCACCCTGAACCTTCCGGCGGCGGCGTCCGGCAGCCTCTGCGCCGACCTCACGCTCAAGGTGACCGACCCCAACTCCACCGCGCCCGACCTCGGCACGGTCGTGGCAGCGACGGCGCTGAACACCGCCGGTCTCACGACGCCGGTGAACCTCTACAGCAACGCGGCCACCCCGAGCCTCAGTTGGACAGGCGGCGGCGTGGCCGGCACGGGCACAGGCCCGACCGCTGACACCTACACCGTGACCGTGGCCCCAGGCGCCGGGTTCGCCGGCGACTACGCCGACCAGGGCACCAGCTGCACCTTCGGGCTCCTCTTCACCCAGACGGCGGCCTGATCCACCTAGCGCCCCCACAAGGCCGGGCAGGGCAACCTGCCCGGCCTCCTCTTTGTCCGGGACCGCCTTCGCCGCCCCGAAGGGAGGCGAGCCCCGCTCTGCAGCCGGCAGGGCCAGACGCCCCGATCGCGTCACGGAGGCGGACGAGCTCCGTGACCCGGCTGTGGCCGGTTCCGCAACCGGTTCGTCTCATGGCCCCCCCTAGGGTTGGCTAGAGCCGCCTAGTGCATTTGAACTACTCGGTCAGAACGGCCGGAAGGCCACAGAGGATGAGGATCATGGA
>JBEKAP010000046.1:0-12227 GCA_050015875.1 Candidatus Dormibacteria bacterium
ACTCCTGGCGCAGTTGATCGACGGCCCCCCGCAGCAGTCGGGAGACGTGCATCTGAGAGATCCCGAGCCGCCTCGCCACCTCGGTCTGGGACAGCTGCTCGACGAAGCGCAGCGCCATGATCCGCCGCTCGCGGGGGCTGAGATGGGCCATCGCGCGCTCCAGGACGTCACGCATCTCGACCCGGCCGAGGCCCTCGTCCTCCCCGCCGAGGCGCTCCCCGAGCACCCCGCCGTCCTCGGAGTCGCCGATCGGAGCCTGCAGGGAGAGGGTGTGCTGAGCGGGGCTCACCTCCAGGGCGGCGAGGACGTCGTCGGGCTGGAGGCCGAGGTGGGCGGCGATCTCCTCGATGGAGGCGGGCCGGCCCAGCCTCCCCTGCAGCTCCTGCTCGGCCGCGTGCACCCGGAGCAGATTCTCCTGGAGCCGTCGCGGGACCCTCACCGCCCAGGAGCGATCCCGGAAGTGGCGCCGGATCTCACCCATGATGGTGGGGGTGGCGAAGGTGCTGAACTCGTTCTCGAGCGAGGGGTCGAAGCGGTCGATGGCCTGGATGAGCCCGAGGAACCCGACCTGCTCGATGTCCTCGAGAGGCTCGCCGCGGTTGGCGAAGCGCCGGGCGATGTAGCGCACCAGGTCGCTGTTCAGCTCCACCAGCCGGTCCCGGATGGCCGGATCGCGCGTGGCGCGGTACTCACGGAGGAGCCGCCGGACCTCCTCGCGGAGCGGCGTGTCGCGCGGCTTCGGCATCGTACGCCGCTCGGGCGTGGTCACGGAACCGCCCTGAGTGGCGGTGCTCACCGCACGAGGTACTTGGTCAGCCGCACCCGCAGGCCGCCGGTGCGCTCGTCCATCCGGTAGCCGAAGTCGTCCACGAAGAGCCCCATCACCCGCATGGCCATCTCCTGGGCCTCCCGCGCCTGCGCCTCGCGGGCGGCCTGGGCCACGGCGACCGCCTGGCGGTGGGCGGCCGCCTCCAGCTCGGCGCGCGAGAGGCTGCTCCGCACCCGGACCTCGATGGCGTTGTCGGCGAGGCTGAAGACCAGCCGGATCTGCCCGTTGCCCGGGCCCGCCACCCGCTCGCTGAGCGAGATCGCATTCTCACAGGCCTGGGAGACGGCGATCACCAGGTCGTCGAGGGCCTCGACGTCCAGCCCGGCCACCGCGGCGAAGCCCGCCGCGGCGCGCTTGGCGACCAGCACATAGCGCCGGTCCGCCGGCAGCCGCAGCTCCGATGTCGTCGGGCTCATCTCCCCGGCATACCCGGGGCGGCCCACGTCCAAACTCATCGCCCCCTCCACCCGCATCCCGATCCCGGTTCCCGGGTCTCTCGCCAGCTTGCCCGACGGGTTCGCCCGGGGTGACGGCGGCGCGCCCGGCGGCCACCCCGTCCTGGATGGCGCTCTGGACGTCCTCGTCCCACTCGCGGTCGGCGGCCTCCTGGCGGCGCACCCGCACCCGCCAGTAGACGACCCCTGCGGCGATCGCAGCCGCCGCGATCAGGCCCTTGCGGCCGAAGGGGATGGGCAGACGCATGGCCGGTCCTCCATGTGGCACCCGGGGCGGTGCGGGCTCGGATCGGGTGCCGTGGATGAGGCCTCGATTATGGCCGCCCCGGGCGCGCCCGCGGGGATCGGAGCACGGCTCCCGCGATCTCCAGGAGGGCGATGCCGGCGGCGTCGGCGAGGGGGTGCAGCGGCCCGAGCGCGGGTCCCCCACCGTGCAGCTCCAGGGCGACCAGCTCGCCGCCCACCACCCCGACCGCGGCGAGCGCCAGCACCGCCACGTAGCCGAGCCGGCGCGGCCACACCAGGCGGGTGATCTGGGCGCCGATCAGGGCGAGGAGGACGCCGAGAACGATGCCAGGGCTCACCGGTCGGGGGACCCGGGTGAGCGCGATGACTGGGGGATGGCCCCGCCGCCGGTGCCGCTGTCCTGGGCTGAGCCCGAGGACCAGGTGGGTTCCCGCACGGCGCTTTTCTCCTTCCCCGTCAGAGGGGCGCGAAGGCCGGCGGCGAATATGGGGATCCCGGTGTCTTTTCTGTTGGTCCAGCCGCATGAGATGCGCTGCGACCGGCGTGGGGCCGAGCTCATGGTACCCGGCGGGTGGCGCTGCGCTGACATCGGCGCCGATCGCTCATGCCGCCCTCCCGGCTCACTTCCCGCCGAGCAGAAGCCGGAGCGCGGCGGCCACCTCGGCGACCGCCGCGGTCTCCTGGTGGCCGGTGTCGAGATCCCTCCAGGTGGCGGCGTCGCGGGCGGCCTCGGCCTCTCCGACCAGCACGGCGGCGCGGGCCCCCTGGCGGGCCGCCGACGCCAGCCGGCGGTCGAGGCGGCGGTCGGAGGCGTCCAGGACGGCCGTGACCCCGGATGCCCTGAGGCGCCGCGCCACGCCGGCGGCCGCCGCGGTGTCGCTCCCGGCGATGCCGAGCACGACCACCTGCTCGCGCGGGGGCACGGGCCCGAGGCCCTGCTCGCGGCAGACGGCGAGGGTGCGCTCCACCCCCAGGGCGTACCCGGTCCCCGGGGTCGGGGGGAAGCCCAGCACCTCGGCCAGGCCGTCGTAGCGTCCCCCACCACCCAGCGCGTTCTGCGCCCCCTGCAGCGACTCGTGCCAGAGCTCGAAGGTGGTGTGGGCGTAGTAGTCCAGGCCCCTGACCAGGCGCGGATTGAGCCGGAAGGGGATGGCGGCGGTGCTGAGCAGGGCGGTCACCGCGGCGAAGAAGGACTGGCTCTCGGGGCTGAGCGACGGGCCGATCTGGGGCGCCTCCGCCACCAGCTCGCTGTCCCGCTTGCAGTCCAGGAGACGCAGCGGGTTCACCCCCAGGCGGCGCCGGCAGTCCTCGCAGAGCCGATCCACGAGCGGCGTGTAGTAGCCGAGGAGGGCCGCCCGGTAGCGGAGGCGATCCTCGAGGTCGCCCAGGGTGTTGACCTGGAGAGAGAGGCCGGTAACGCCGAGGGCCTCGTAGAAGCGCCAGGCGACCTCGATCACCTCTGCGTCCAGCGCCGGTGACCGCTCCCCGATCGCCTCGATGCCGAGCTGCCAGAACTCGTGGTAGCGGCCCGCCTGGGGCCGGGCGTAGCGAAACATGGGACCGGCGTAGTCGACGCGGACCGGCCGGCGGGCCTGGTCGAGATGGGCGGCGAGGACCGCCCGCAGCACCCCGGGCGTGCCCTCGGGCCGGAGCGTGAGGGCACGGCCGCCGCGATCGATGAAGGAGAACATCTCCTTCTCGACGACGTCGGTGCCCGCCCCGGTCCCCCGCTCGTACATCTCGGTCGCCTCGAAGACCGGGGTGTCGATCGGCTCGTAGCCGTGGGCGCCCGCCACCCGGCGGTGGGTCTCCAGCACCCACTGGCGGAGGCCGGACTCCGCCGGCAGCAGGTCGTTGGTGCCCCGGGGGCGGGTGATCGGTGGCATCGAACGGGCAGTCTAGCCGCCCGGGGGCGACTCCCCGGACTCGCCCTGCCGGCACCCGCCTCCGCTAGGAGACACCCTCCTCGAGGATCTGAGTCTCTCCGTAGGTGGTCAGGGCGCCCGAGACGATGGTCGGCATCGGCGTCAGCGGCGTGTACTTGTAGCCCACCCCCACCACCACGATGTTCTCCTGGGACGCGGCTGTGGCCAGAGGGACGACGCAGCCGCTGCTCAGTCCCTTGGTTCCGCCCGGGTCCGGGCTGGATTGGTCGGTGTACTCTGTGCCGTCGTACCAGGTGTCCCAGTACCCGGCCACACTCCACTCGGCACAGAGTGTGGGCGGGCCGTTGATCTCATCACCCATGTCGAAGTACCAGATGCCAATGCACCCGGACCCCGAGAAGGTGAACGGAGGGTACTGGCTGGGGTCGAGGGTCGTCCCCTCCCACTGGCAGTCGACATTGGTGGTGAGATCGGCAAGGCCCCTCTGCGCCGAGATCGCCGTCGTGATCGTGCTGCCGGAGTACGAGCTGACCACCTGGACGGAGGCGGCTCGCGCCCCGGCGCGGGCCGCCTCCTCCACCCCGAGCCGGGCGCCGAAGTAACCGCCGAAGTCGATGGTGGCGAGGACCACCAGGAAGAAGAGCGGGGCGACCATGGCGAACTCCACCATGGTCTGTCCCACCATCCCGCGGCGTCGCCTGCGCATCAATTCGACACCACGAAGGAGTAGCTCGCCGAGGCCTCGACATTGATCCCGAACACTGAGTTGAGGACGGCGAAGGTGGGACCCGGGGCTTCCTGGCTCCAGTTGTAGGCGACGGTGATCTGGACCAGCTCATTCGCCGCCGGGCTGCAGGCTCCGCCGACGGGCTCGAGCTCGCCAGCGTCGGCCGAATACCAGCTGCAGAGGGTCAGTGGGGGCGTGAACGCGCCGTCGCTGTTCTTCCAGTACGAGATGGTCATGCAGCTGACCGGCGAGCCCGGCTCCGACACGGGCCACGACGACGGGACCCCGACCGTGGCGCCCCACGCCGGCGTCGTGTTCCCACTCTGGCATGGGGCGCTCGTCGTCTGGCCCGTTCCCGACCAGCAGCAATCGATGTTGTCGACCGGAAGCCCGCCCTCGGGCACGGTGAGGGCCTCCGACTCCTCCTGGATCACGCCTTCGACGAAGTTGGACTCCCCGTTCATCTGCGCGCCCGCCACCAGAGTGCCCGTGTACGGCCCGCTGCTGCAGCCGGTGAACTCCCACGGCGCGCTCGTGCTGGCGGCCGTGCAGCTGATGACGACCAGGGCGCCACTCGTGTTGGTGGTCGCCACGTCGAAGCCATCGGTGAAGGCGGTGAAGCCTGTGGTCGAGGTGACGTCTATGGTGGCCGCGGTGACACTCTGGACCGGACTGCTCGCCACCTGGGTCACGAGACCGGCGCAGGTCCAGCCACCACCTGACTGCGGGGTCGGATCGGTGCAGGAGTTGTTCCAGGGGGAGCCCGTGGTGTTCTCGCTGGCGTAGCGGGCGCCATCCCGAACCACGCCCGCGATGCTGTCGACGTGCTCCAGGTAGTAACCGTAGTCGAGGCAGGACATGACGAGCACGAGCAGCAGAGGGAAGGTGAGGGCGAACTCCATCATCGCCTGGCCGCTGCGCCGAGCGCGGTGGCGCGGACGGAGGCGGGGCTCCGGATCTCCCCCGAACCCTGTCATCACCACTCCATCACTGCGGGCATCCTCGTGGACGGCAGCCGCCACCCCAGCCTAGCCCACCCGCCGGAGGCCCCTGTCGACGGGCCGCAACCGTTCGGTAACAGGGCGCCCACCACGCCAGGCGAGGCGCGCTGCGGGCTCAGCCGGCCAGGCCGCCCGGGCCGCCGCCGTTCAGCTCCACGTCGTTGTCCAGCTGGAAGCTGAAGCTCCCGTCGGCCCACACGTATTCCGTGCATGCGGGAGACGCCTGCGTGTAGTTGGCATAGACCTGCATGTAGTCGACGATGACGGGGGCGCCCAGCGGGGTGATGCAGGAGTAGCCGGCGCCCTCCACCGGCCCCGAGGCCACCGTCCCGTAGTTGGCCATCACGTACGTCGCGGACGGTGCGTAGATCCCGCCGTTGTGATCGCTGTCCGGGTCCGGGGTCTGGGAGGCGGTCACGATCGACGCGTTGTTGTAGCGGTCGAAGAGGATCACCAGGTTCTCCCAGTCACCGCTGTTGGGCGGGAAGAGATTCCACTGGAAGTCGCAGGGCAGGTTGTTGTCCTTGGTATCCAGCCCGTTCCCGTTGCAGTCGGCGCTGGGATTGCCGCCCTGCTGGGTGTTCATCGTCAGGCCCGCTCCCGTCGAAGCCGCACCGCCGCTGGTCTCGCACGAGGCCGGGCCGGCGACGCCGGTGCCATTGTAGTTGGAGGTCTGGCAGACGAAGTCCAGGGTGACGCCCCCGGCGTTGCAGTCCTGCCCATTCGAGGGGTTGGTGATCTGCGTGGAGTTGTCGGACTCGACGGTGGGGTCCTCACCCTCGATGGTGAGCCCGCCGTAGATGATGTAGGTGCCGGGCTTGAAGATCACGTGGATGCCGTCGCCGTCGGAGACGCAGTCCTGGACGCCCGACGGATCGGAGTCGGGGGTCGACTTGCCGTCGATGACGATCTGGTTGTAGCAGCCCGGCTGCAGCGTGGCCCCGTTGGTCGTGATCGGAGTCGAGGGACCGTAGGTGTTGCCGTAGTTGGTGCCGGTGCCGGGGCAGCTGCTCAAGGACGGCATCATCATGTTCTGCAGCGGATCGCCGATCGGCTTGGTATTGACGGTCGGGTTGTCGGGGGACGTGCTCGAGCCGGGGTCCCAGGTCAGCGACCCGCAGTTGTCGGTGTAGGCGCCGGCGACGTCAACGCTGCCGATCGGGGTCGTGTTCTGTCCCTTGCTGTTGATGGTGTAGGTGTTGATGGTGGCCGCGTCGCTGCTCCCCTCGCAGTCGAGACCCTGGTTGATGTCCATGTTGGCGCCGTCCGAGTTGAGGTCCAGACCGTCGGAGTAGTTGTTGATCGTGAGTCCTTCGGTCGCCCCCGAAGAGTAGGGGGAGTTCTGTCCTCCCAGGACGCAGAGCACGCAGGTGAGGTACAGCATGCCCTTGCTGGTGCCACCCGTCCCTCCCACCACCTGGGCCACCGCCTGGTTGTTCACCGCGAAGCTCTTGGTCTTGGTGACCAGCGCGCCCAGGTAGGTGTTGGCGGTGCTCCCGACGCTCGCCCCGACGTAGTAGATGCTCGCCAGAGTGGCCGAGCACGCCGCGAGGCTGGTCTCCGCCGCGCTCACCTCGGTCGAGATGGCCACGTTCGCCACGGAGACCTGGGTGCACAGCGCGGAGCCCGGACCGTTGTAGGTCGAGTTGCTGCCATACAGGTTGAGGTTCAGCGAGCAGGGGGCCGCCGCTCCGGTGCAGTCGAGCTTGGCCACGTTGGCCGCGGCCAACAGGGCTCCGCCCAGGTTGGGCTGAGTCTGGTCGTTCACATTCGAGTAGATCCAGTAGGTGGCCGCCAGGGAAGCGGCATCCGACGTGTCCTGGTCGGTGCGCGACTGGTCGAAGGCCACCCCCGAGTCGAGGTCCAGGGCCACGAAGCCGGTGAGAACGACCATGAGCACGGCGAACAGGGGCACGATCTGGCCGCGCTGGCGCGCTCGGCGCCGGACCACCACCCCGCTCGCCGGCGGGCGTCCGCGCCGGTTTCCCCTCTCAGGTCGGATCGCCGGCGCGTGGGGATGGAAGGAGGACCATATGGGCCGCTGCATCGTCCCAAATGTCCCAGGCCCAGGTAACGCGCCGGTGGATTCCCGGTCGCAAGCCGCCCCGCCGAATGTGGAGGTGCTCCGATGGGAGCCCTCGCCCCTACCCGATGTCCCGGGCGACGGTGTGGACGTCGCGCACCTGCTCCAGGCGCTCCAGGAGGCGGCTGAGCTGGGTGAGGTTGGAGATCTCGACGCTCGTCGAGATCACGGCGGTCCGGTCGTCGTAGACCTGGACGTCGGCCCCCACCAGGTTGATCTTGGACTCGGCGATGACCGCCGCGATGTCCCGGAGCAGCCCGGTCCGGTCCCAGGCCTCCACCTTGATGCTGACCGGGAAGACCTGGTGGGCTCCTCGCTCCCACTCGACCTCGACCAGCCGATCGGGGTCCTGGGCGTGCTGGATGCTCACGCAGGTGGCCCGGTGGACGGTCACGCCCTTGCCCCGGGTGATGTAGCCCCGGATCGGCTCGCCGGGCACCGGCTTGCAGCAGCGGCCCAGGGTGGTCAGCATGTTGCCGACCCCGTGCACCCTCACCTCGCCGCTCGGCGACGACGCCGGTGAGGTGAGCGGGATGGCCGGGCCGCGACCGTCGTCCTCCGAGCTCGAGGCGTCCCGGTCGGCATGGCGGAGCACGACCGTCCGAGGGCTCAGCTCGCCGTAGCCGATGGCCGCCAGGAAGTCGTCCACGGCCGGGAACTTGAAGTCCCGGGCCAGCTCCAGCAGGCCCTCGTCCTTGAGCGCCGCGAGCGAGGTCTGGCGGAGGCGCCGGAACTCCTTGTCCAGCATCTCCCGACCCTTGGTGACGTTCTCCTCGCGGCGCTCCTTCTTGAACCACTGACGGATCTTCTCCCGGGCGGTGGAGGTCTTCACGAAGTTCAGCCAGTCCCGCGAGGGTCCGTGGGGTGCCTTGGTGGTGAGGATCTCCACGATGTCGCCGTTGGCGAGGCGGTAGTCGAGCGGGACCATCCGGCTGTTGACCTTGGCGCCGATGCAGTGGTGGCCGACCGCGGTGTGCACCCGGTAGGCGAAATCGACCGCGGTGCTCCCCGCCGGTAGGGAGCGGACATCCCCCTTGGGGGTGAAGACGAAGACCTCGTCCTGGAAGATGTCGACCTTGACCGTGTCGACGAAGGCTTCGGCGTCGAGCAGCTCCTTCTGCCAATCCATGAGCAGGCGCAGCCAGCCGTAGCGCTCGTCGAAGCGGACCTGGGGCGAGCCCGCCTTGTAGTGCCAGTGGGCGGCGACCCCGTACTCGGCGGTGTGGTGCATCTCCACCGTGCGGATCTGCACCTCGACCGGCTCGCCCGTGTGGGAGATCACGGTGGTGTGGAGCGACTGGTAGCCGTTGCCCTTGGGCATCGCGATGTAGTCCTTGAAGCGGCCCGGGATAGGCTTCCAGAGGTGATGCACGACGCCCAGTGCGGTATAGCAGTCCTTGACCGAGTCCACGACCACGCGCACCGCCATGAGGTCGTAGATCTCCTCGAACTCCTTCTGCTGGCGGCCCATCTTGTCGACGATGCTGTAGACGTTCTTCGACCTTCCGCTCAGCTCGGCGCGCACTCCGACGGTCTCCAGCTCGCGCTGGAGGATCTCGCTCACGTCCCGGACGAAGACCTGCCGCTGCTCGCGACCGCTCTGCAACCTCGCCTCGATGGCGTGGTACTTCTCGGGGTCGAGCTGGGCGAAGGAGAGATCCTCCAGCTCCGCCTTGAACTGCCAGATTCCCAGGCGGTGGGCGAGCGGCGCGTAGATGTCCAGGGTCTCCTGGCTGATCCGCCGCCGCCGCTCCTCGGCATGGGCCCCCACGGTGCGCATGTTGTGGAGGCGGTCGGCCAGCTTGATGAGCACCACCCGGATGTCCTCGGCCATGGCCACGAGCATCTTGCGGATATTCTCGGCCTGGGCCTGCTCCCGGGTGTGGACGTGGATCTTGCCGAGCTTGGTGACGCCCTCGACCAGGCGGGCGATGGGTTCGCCGAAGTCGCCGCGGATCTCGTCGAGGGTCACCTCGGTATCCTCGACGGTGTCGTGGAGGAGCGCGGCGGCGAGGGTCTCGGCGTCGAGACGCAGCTCGCTGAGGAGGACCGCAGCCGCCAGGGGATGCTCCACGTAGGGCTCCCCGGAGAGCCGGAACTGCCCGGAGTGGGCACGCTCCGCCACCCCATAGGCGCGCTGGAGGACGGCACGGTCGGCCTCGGAGAGGTAGGCGATTCGGGATTCGAGATCGGCGTAGGGCATGGCTGCCCCGCGAGTGTACCGGGGACCTCGCCTGGGCAATCCTGACGGCCCACCCCGCGACCCTCTATGATCCGGCGCGCATGACCGACCCGGGCGGGGCGTATCCCCCGCCTCCGCCGCCTCCGCCAGGGCCTCCCCCGGAAGCCCCACGAAGCGCTGACGGGCGGTTCTGGTGGGATGGCACGGCGTGGCTCGCCGTCCCGGCACCGGTCGCGCCGGCGCCTCCGCCGCTGATGCCACACTGGGAGCCCTCGGTGCCCACCCGGGGAGCCGGGTATCCCCCCGCTCAGCCCTGGACCGCCTCCGACGCCCCGGGAGGCTTCGGGGCCCCGCCCGGGTCCCCCGGCACGCCCGCCACGTACCCCGGACACCCGGGATACCCCGGATACCCCGCCGCGGCCGCCTCCCCGTGGGGCGCCCCCCCGCCGCCCGTCCCGCCCCGCTCGCGAGCCGGATGGCTCGTCGCCGCCGTGGCCGCCCTGGTGGTGATCGGCGTGGGCGCCACCGCCGCGGTCCTTCTGACCGGCCGGCGCACATCGTCACCGTCGGCCCCCTCGAAGCCGGCGTTCACCGACCCCGGTGGCCACTTCTCCCTGGCATTCCCGGTCACCCCGATCTCGAGCTCCCAGACGCAGACCGTCCAGGGCACCCCGATCACGATCACCCTCTGGCAGGCGTCGGTGTCGTCCACCGACGGGTACATGGCCGGCTACGTGGCCTACCCGCAGAGCGTGGACACATCCAGCCCCTACACCAACCTCGCCGGCGCGGTTCAGGGCGCCGTCACCGGGACCGGTGGCACCCTCGTCTCCCAGTCCCAGGGCACCTACCAGGGCTTCCCGTCCGTCGACGCCCTGATCTCGGCCAGCAACGAGTACGTGGAGTACCGGGTGATCCTCGACGGCCACTCGCTCTTCGAGGTGGGCGTGGTCTCCGCCGACGACCCGCCCCCGAACTTCACCAGCTTCGCCAACTCGCTCAGGATCCTCGCCCCCTGACCTGACCGGCCCGGGTCACGTGGCCGTGGTCGCGCCCGGTCGGGTCCGCGCAGGGCCGGGGGCCGGGCCCCGTGACCGGGTCGTGTCGGCAACTTGGTCCGAGTGGCCCGCGCTGCGGATATGCTTCGGGCGCGGATGAGTGAGTCTGGCGGGGGGTACGGCCAGCAGCAGCCGGGGCCACCCCCCGGTGCGCCGCTCAGCGCCGACCGCCGCTTCTGGTGGGACGGCCAACGCTGGCGCCTCGTGGCCCTTCGGCCGAGCACGCCCGCCGACCTGGAGCCTCCCCGTGGGGTCGTGACACCGCCTGCCCCTCCGACCCCACACGAGCCAGCCCCGGTCGCTGCCCCGAGTCCGACCGTGCCGGCGTCGCCGGCCCCCTTCTCCGGCGATCCCGACTGGCAGGCCCGCCGCTCGCATCGGGCTGAACCCGGCGGTCCGGCGCCATCTCCCGCCGAGGGGCCGGCCCCAGCTCCGGGCCCTCCGCTCGGCGCATCGACCGCACCCCTGCCGAGGCCGGGCGACTGGCCCATCGAGCCGGTCGGCCCGGCACCGATCGCGCCGCCGGCGGCGCCACCGACCCCCGAGGCCTGGCCGGCCGTGCCCTCGGGGCGGCCCTCGCCGCCACCGCTGCCCTTCGCCATCCCCAATGACTGGCACCCCGGGCCGCCGAGCCCACCTCCCGTGGCTCCGCCGGCGGGAGGGCACCCAGTGGCGTTCGTCGATCCGGCCACATGGGAGGCTCCCGGCCAGCCTCCCCCGCCCCGGGCTCCGGCCGCCCAGGGCTGGCCGGTACCCGCCATGCCACCACCACCCTCGCCCCAGTCCCCGGGCGGGTCCCCAAGCGAGGTCGAGCAACCTCCCCTCCCCCGTCCCTCGCGGCCCAAGCCGGCGAGGCCGCGCCCCCCGCTGCTGCGCTGGGTGCTGTACGGGCTGATCCTGGTCGCGCTGCTGGCGGTCGCCTTCTTCTACGTGGTCAATCCCCCGAAGTAGGGGGAGAACCGCCGCTAATACGCGCGGGCGATCACCGCGACCTCGGATGAGGGCTCACCGCAGGCCAGGCACCGCCCCACCTCTCCGCTGCGGTCCCGCCGCAGCACCCGGATGGTGAGCGCATGAGCGGCTGAGGTCACCGCCTCCTCGCAGGCCGGGCGCTCGCAGAAGGGGGCGTTGGCGAACACCGGCCTCTCGGCGAAGGCCTCGCGCAACTCATCCAGGCTCCGCACTTCGACGCTCCGATCCCGCAGCAGCCCCTCGGCCCGGCTCCTGATGCGGACCTGGGCGTCGTCCAGGAGCGCGGGCAGCCTCGCGGCCACGCCGGCGAGCGGCTCGGTCCAGCTCTCCCCGTCGACACGCCGGGTGACGGTGACCTGGCCGGCGGCCAGATCGCGGGCGCCGACGGTCACCCGGAGTGGCACCCCGCGCAGCTCCCAGTGGGCGTACTTCTCGCCGGGGCGCACGCCCTCCCGCCGGTCGATGCGCAGGCGCACGTCGCCCGCCTCGGCCTCGACCCGCCGGCACGCCTCGTCGACGGCGGTCGCCCCCTCCGGATCGTTGCTCCGGGTGATGGGGACGACGACGACCTGGATCGGCGCGACGCGGGGCGGCATCACCAGGCCGGCGTCGTCACCGTGGGCCATGATCAGCCCCCCGATGATCCGCGTCGACAGCCCCCACGACGTCTGGAACGGGTGCTGGAGCGCGTTCTCCCGGTCGCTGAAGCTGATGCCATAGGCACGGGTGAAGTTCTGCCCCAGGTGGTGCGAGGTGCCCGACTGGAGCGCCCAGCCGTCGCTCATCAT
>JBEKAP010000047.1:0-12111 GCA_050015875.1 Candidatus Dormibacteria bacterium
TGAGCGTCGGGGGCGATGACCGCCACATCTCCCGGCTGCACCGCGGCGACGTCGGCGCCGCTGATCGTCGTGAAGCCGGCGTGGCGGGCGTCGATCAGCCACAGGTCCGCGTCACCCCAGTCCGACGGGATCCATGACAGCTCCGAGGCGACGTATGCGGTGCACTGTCCCGCGGGATACCCGGTGCCGGTGCCGGTCCCGATGGCGGAGGCGCTGGCGGCACCGCCGAGCGCGCTCAGCCCGATGACCAGCGCGGCGGTGATGGTGGTGATCGCGCGCAACATGCCCGGTCAGGCTCCGCGCGCCGGCAGGGGGAGCGGGATGCGGCGTGCCTGGTCGGCAAGGCCGCCTCCGATGGCCGCGACGCTGCCCGGAACCCGGGCCGCCGAGGCGAGGAAGGCGGGCACCTTGAGGCTCACCCACAGCGCCGCCAGCGCGTACAGGGTCGCAGCCAACCCGGTGCCCGCGGCCAGCCCGGTCACCGTCGCCACCCGGAGCACCATGACCTGGGCCGCCTGCATGAAAAGGGCGACCACGAAGAGGCGGCACCACGACCGTGCGTAGCCCCTCGTCTCGGGCAGGATCGATGCCAGGGCGGCCAGCGGGGCGGTGGCGATCAGCACCTGGAGCACCGCCATCCGGATCACGTACGAGATGGCGAGCAGCGCCACCGTCACCACCAGCGCCAGCACCACCACGATCTCGACGAGGTCCTGGGCCAGGCTGGAGCTGGTGAGGGCCGACGTCGAGAGCGGGTCGGTCCAGGGCATCGGGTCTCCCCCGGCGCCGGCGGCGAAGCCCGCGAGCGCGTTGTTGAGGTCGATCGCCATCTGCATGAGGCTGAGCGACGCGTGCATCAGGATCACGCCGACGAGAAGTTTCGGTGCCAGAGCCCGGAGGGCGTGCTCCGAGGTGAGGCTGCGCTCGACGACGGCCCGCAGAGCGATCACGACAACGACCAGCGCGAGCAGCGCGTCCCCGGCGAGGCTGACGTCGTGGTTCAAGCCGGCGAGCGCTGGGTTGGCGGTCAGCGGGCTGGATCCCGGACGCGACACGTCGACGGTGCTGAAGAGGTAGCGATTGAGCAGCGAGAGCACATCGTTGCGCCCGCTGGAGGAGAAGTCGCTGAGCAGCTGACCGATGATGCCGCCGAGGTTGGTCGACTGCGCCGCGACGAGCGCGATACCCACGTCGATGCCTCAGTGCATGCCACCTGGGATGGTGGCGAGCAGCGCGTGGGTCAGGGTCCCCGCCAGCTCCGCACCCACCGTGCCCACCACGATCCGCCCGATCCACCGCTTGGCCTCGTAGGCGTTGCGCTGGTCGGCGGCGACGATGCGGTACACGAAGGCGATGAGCAGCGACAGCGTGCCGATGCTCGCCACGATGCCCTGGGCGAGCGAGACCCAGCTGTTGACGAGCGCGGTCAGCGAATCCATCGGAGCGGCCTCCCGAATGCACGTGCTTGCAATCGGCCGCCCCTCCGGCCGCCGGCTGACGTGGCAGCCGACTCCGGGGATACTACACAGAAATGTGGTAGCTCGTCAACCCCAGCGCCCTGGACCTCGCCGCCTCAACGCCCGCGTCCTCAGCTAGAGCTGGGTGAAGCTCTCCGCCGCCTTGCGCTGCTCCTCGGTCAGGTGCGCGGGCAGGCGGACGTCCACCTCCGCGATCAGGTCGCCGCTGGTGTCGCCCCGCAGCCGCGGCATCCCCAGGCCGCGCAGGCGGAGTTGGGTGCCGTTCTGGGTGCCGGCGGGGACGGTGAGGGCGACCCGCTTGCCGCCCGGCGTGGGCACCTCGACGCTGCCGCCGAGGAGGGCGACCCCGAGCGGCACGGGGACGCGCACCCGCAGGTTGTCCCCCTCGCGGGTGAAGGTGTGGTGGGAGCGCAGCCGCACCCGGACCAGCAGGTCACCCGCGGCCCCGCCGTCGGCGCCCGGGCTGCCCTGGCCGGTGGCGCGCACTTTGGCGCCGTCCCTGATCCCCGCCGGGATGCGGACCTCCACCCGGCGGTTGCCGGAGGCGCCGGTCAGCTCCAGGGTCCGGGTGGTGCCCCGGAATGCCTCCTCGAGGCTGATCTCGGCCTCGCCCTCCACGTCGCCACCGCGCTGCGGCGTCGGGGTCGCGGGATGGCGGACCCGGCCGGTACCGGCCCCGGTCGCCCCGCGGGCGGCCGCCGCGCCGCGGCCAAAGACGTCGTGGAAGAAGTCGGAGAAGGGATTGGCGGCGGTGCCGAAGAGGGACTCGAGGTCGTCCGGCGAGACGGTGCGGTACTCGACCTGGGGCCCGCCCGCCGCCCCCCGGGCGCCCGGACGGCCCGCCCCCGTGAAGGCCTCATACCCCTGGGGGTGGGAGCCCAGGTCGTCGTACGTCTTGCGCTTCTCGGGGTCCCCGAGCACCTCGTAGGCCTCGGTCAGCTCCTTGAACTTGGCTTCGGAGTCCTTGCTGCCCTGATTGACGTCGGGGTGGTGCTTCCGGGCCAGCTTCCGGAAGGCAGCCTTGATCTCCTTCTCCGTCGCCGTGCGCGGGACGCCGAGGGTCGCGTAGTAGTCCTTGAAGGTGGTCGCCATAGCGTGAAGTCTGGGCCGTCTCCGCTCCTTGGGGTGCGACTCGTGAATACCTCGCCGCCTTTGGCGCGAAACCCCGCCACCATCCGATCACGAGATGTGACGGCGCGGGCCGCGGGCCGCCGTGGGGATGAGAGGATAGGGGCCTGAGCGGCGCGCCGTGCGCCATGAGCCCTCCCCACTCCCTCCACCTCACAGGCTGATCTCACCAGTGCCCGAAACAGTCCGGCTGACCCTGCCCGCGATGGGGGAGTCGGTGACCGAGGGGACCGTCGTCAACTGGGTCAAGCACGCCGGCGATCCGGTGAGCGAGGGCGAGACCCTGGTCGAGGTCACCACCGACAAGGTCGACATCGAGGTCCCCGCCCCGGCGAGCGGGACGCTCGTCGAGGTGACCGCCGCCGAGGGTGACACCGTCCCGGTGGGTGGGACGCTCGGACTGATCGCTCCTGGCCCGGGGGCGGCCGCCGACCGGCCGGCGGCAGAGCTCGCCTCCGCCTCCCCGGCCGCGTCCTCGTCCGGCGCGGGCGTCCGGCCACCCGCCACGCCGGTGGCGGCGGCGCCGCCCACCGCCGCCCTGCCTGCCCCGGCCGCCTGGGGCGGGCGTCCCAGCGCGCCGGTGGCCCCGGCCGTGCTCCGGACCACCGCGCCGCCGCCCGTCATCCTCAAGCGGCGCAGCCCGGCTGCGGCGGTCGAACCGGTTACGGACGTAACAGTCCCAAACCCACTTTCTTCCGCCTTGCCCCCGGTCCCACCCGCCGGCCTCCCGGTCCCGGGACCGGCCGCTCCGCTCTCCCCGATCGCGCGCCGCCGGGCGGCCCTCGCCGGCATCGCCTCCGCCGCCATCCGGGGCACCGGGCCGGGCGGGATGATCCGCGGCGGCGACCTGAGCCAGGTCGTCGCCTCCGCCGCGACCGCCGCGCCGACCCCCGTGCCCTCCGCTGCCCCACCGGCGGCCGCCAACGGCGCCACTCGCGCCGCCGCCTCACCCACCGGGCTCGCCGAGGGCGAGGCGGTGACCCCCATCCGCGGGCCCCACGCGGCCCTGGTCGAGGCCATGGAGCGGAGCCGCGAGGTCCCCACCGCCACCTCGATGCGGACCATCCCGGTGGCCCTCCTCGACACCCGCCGCAAGCAGCTGAACGCCGGCCTCGGCCGCGAGGGGTCCGGGGCCAAGGTCTCCTTCACCCACCTCATCGGATACGCCATCGCCCGGGCGGCCGCGGCGATGCCGGAGATGCTGGTCCACTTCGCCCGCGATCCCGAGGGTCGTCCTCTCCGGGTCGCGACCGGGGTCCATCTCGGGATCGCCGTCGACACCCGGCGCAAGGATGGCAGCCGCTTCCTGGTCGTCCCCGTCCTGCGCGACGCGGCGCTCCGCGACTTCGCCGGATTCCGCATCGAGTACGAGAGGCTGGTCGAGGCCGCCCGCACCGGCACGCTTCCCCCTGACCAGCTCCAGGGAGCGAGCCTCACCCTGACCAACCCGGGCGGCCTCGGCACGGTCGCCTCGGTTCCCCGCCTCATGCCCGGCCAGGGCTGCATCATCGCGACCGGCGCCATCGGATACCCACCCGAGTACCGGGGTGAGAGCGAGGCCCGCCTCCGCGAGCTGGGCGTCGGCAAGGTGATGACGATCACCTCCACCTACGATCACCGGGTCATCCAGGGGGCCGAATCCGGCGAGTTCCTCGGCCGCATCGAGGCGCTCCTCTCGGGTGGCGACCGCTTCTACGCGGACGTCTTCGAGAGCCTGGGCCTCGCCGCGCCGGTCGCCGACGAGGTGCCGGTCCCGCTCATCGAGCGCACCCTGCCCGCGGGCGCCGTGCCCGAGCACGACCGGGTGCTGCTCCAGGCCGTCCAGGGGGCGACCTCCCTGGTCCAGGCCCACCGCACCCACGGACATCTGGGAGCCCACCTCGACCCGCTGGGCACCCCGCCGCCCGGCGACCCGGCGATGCGACCGGAGACCTACGAGCTGACCCCGGAGCTGATGGCCCGCATCCCCGCCGACGTCCTCGACGTCCACGTGCCCGGGGCCACGCTCGTCCAGGTCCTGCCCAACCTCCGCCGCACCTACTGCGGCACCGTCGCCTTCGAGATCGAGCACATCTCCAGCCACGAGCAGCGCAACTGGCTCCGCGAGAAGATCGAATCCGGCGCCTACCGCCAGGCCCTCTCGACCCAGGAGGAGCTGCGCCTGCTCTGGCGGCTCACCAAGGTCGACGCCATGGAGCGCTACTTCCGGCGCGCCTTCATCGGCCAGAAGACCTTCAGCGGCGAGGGCGTGGACATGCTGGTGCCCATGCTCGAGAAGCTGCTCGGGCTGGTCGCCGACGACGGCATCACCCAGGTGGTGATGGGGATGCCCCACCGTGGCCGCCTGGCGGTCATCGCCCACGTGGTCAACCGGCCCTACGAGCAGCTCCTCCAATCCTTCGAGAAGGGCGAGCTGCGGGTGGACGACCCCACCGGCGACGTCAAGTACCACCTCGGGGCGACCGGCACCTACGTCACCGATCGGGATCGTCGCATCGAGGTCCGGCTGGTCTCCAACCCCTCCCACCTGGAGGCGGTCAACGGCGTCGTCGAGGGCTGGGCCCGCGCCCTCCAGTCGCACCGCGAAGGCGCCGCCCTGGAGCTGGACCCCGAGGCCGCGATCCCCATCCTGATCCACGGCGACGCCGCTTTCAGCGGCCAGGGCGCGGTCCAGGAGGTGCTCAACCTCCAGTCGCTCGCCGGCTACACGACGGGCGGCACCGTCCACGTGATCGTGGACAACCAGCTGGGCTTCACCACCGACCCCTCCGACCTCCGCTCCACCCGCTACGCGTCAGACCTGGCCAAGGGCTTCGACATCCCCATCGTCCACGTCAACGCCGACGATCCCGAGGGGTGCGTCACCGCGGCCCGCTTCGCCCACGACTACCGGCGCACCCACCATCGCGACGTGCTCATCCACCTGGTCGGGTACCGCCGCTTCGGGCACAACGAGACCGACGAGCCCAGCTACACCCAGCCGCTCATGTACCAGCGCATCCGCGAGCACCCGACGGTCCGCGAGCTCTTCGTCCGCCGGCTGATCCAGGAGGGGCTGATCACCGAGGAGGAGGCCCAGCAGCAGTCCGAGCAGGTCATGACCCGGATCGCCGAGGCTCACCGGCGGATCAAGGCGCACCTCACCACCCTCATCGACGAGGACACCTCCAACGGTCGTGACGAGCCCGACTTCGAAGAGCCGCCCGCCCCCGTCACCCGGGTGGACGCGGCCCAGCTCAGCGCCCTCAACGAGGGGCTCTTCCTGGTCCCCGACGGCTTCACCGTCAACCCCAAGCTCGCCCGCCAGCTGGAGCGCCGCCACGCCGCGCTGGAGCGGGGCGGGATCGACTGGGGCCATGCCGAGGCCCTCGCCCTGGGCTCCCTGCTCCAGGAGGGCGTGCCGGTCCGGCTGACCGGCCAGGACACCGAGCGCGGCACCTTCAGCCACCGCCAGATGGTCCTCCACGACGATCAGACCGGTGCCCCCTGGGCCCCGATCCAGCACCTGGCGGGGGCTCGCGCCACCTTCGAGGTGCACAACAGCCCGCTCAGCGAGGTGGGTGCGCTCGCCTTCGAGTACGGGTACAGCGCTGCCGAGCCGGGCTGCCTGGTCATCTGGGAGGCGCAGTTCGGCGACTTCGCCAACAACGCCCAGATGGTCATCGACCAGTTCATCGTCGCCGCCCAGGCCAAGTGGGGCCAGCGCTCCCGCCTCGTCCTCCTCCTTCCCCACGGCTACGAGGGGCAGGGGCCCGAGCATTCGAGCGCACGGATGGAGCGCTATCTGCAGCTGGCGTCGAACGGGAACATCCGGGTGGCCAACTGCTCCAATTCTTCCCAGTATTTCCACCTCCTCCGCGACCAGGCCCTGGCGACGCTCCCGCGGCCGCTGATCGTGATCACCCCAAAGTCCCTGCTCCGCGCCCCGGAGACGAGCTGCGCCGCCCTGGACCTGACCGGGGGAAGCTTCCGGCCGGTCATCGAGGACCCTCGCATGGCCGATCGGCGGGAGGGCGTCCGGGTGCTCCTGCTCTGTACCGGCAAGGTCTTCTGGGAGCTGGACGGGCACGAGATGCGCCAGCAGGCCACCGACCTCGCCATCGGTCGGGTCGACCTCCTCGACCCGCTGCCCCTCGACGAGATCCTGGCCATGTTCCACAGCTACCCCAACTTGGAGAAGGCCTACTGGGTCCAGGAGGAGCCGGAGAACATGGGGGCCTGGGCCCACGTCCAGCGCCGCATCGGCCGGCACCGCCCGTACGAGGTGGGCTGGGACTACATCGGCCGCCCCCGCCGGGCCAGCCCGTCGGAGGGGTTCCACGGCTCCCACATCATCGAGCAGGGCCGGGTGCTTCGCGAGGCGCTGCTCACCTCCCCAGCCGTCCAGGATTCGATGGCCGCCGTGAACGGCAATGGCGGCAGACCCCTCGCCGAGCCGGCCCCCGCCCCCTCGCCCTCGGCGGTGACGCGCGCCCGGCGCACGCCCTCCCGGGCCACACGGTGACCCCGCGGGTCGTCGTCCTCGGCGGCGGGCCCGCGGGGGACGTGGCCGCCCTGCGTGGGGCCCAGCGCGGCGCCGAGGTGGTGCTCGTCGAGCGCGCCGAGCTGGGTGGCACCTGCCTCAACTGGGGATGCATCCCCACCAAATCCCTGCTCGCCACCGCCGATCTGCTCCGGCGCATCCGCCGGGCCGGGGAGCTGGGCCTCCGGGTCGGTGAGGTCGAGGTGGACTTTCCCCGGATGATGGCGCGCAAGGAGGAGGTGGTCGTCGCCATGCGTGGCGGCGTCGAGGCCGCCTGCAAGCGCCGCAGGGTGCGCGTGGTGCGAGGCCAGGGCGTCCTGGAGGACGGCATCGTCCGGGTCGGGGAGGAGCGCCTCGAGTACGACCACCTCATCGTCTGCGTCGGCACCGAGCCGAGTGGGCTCCCCGGCATCGACATGGAGCACCCCCGGGTGGTCACCTCCAATGGTGTCCTTCGCCTCACGACCCTGCCCCGCCGCCTGCTGATGATCGGGGGAGGGGTCATCGGCTGCGAGTTCGCCTCGCTCTTCGCTCCGCTGGGGGTCGCCGTCACCGTGGTCGAGGTGCTCCCGCAGATCCTCGCCGGGGTGGAGCCGCGGGTCGTCCGCGAGTTTCGCCGCCTGGTGGAGAGGGAGGGGATCGCCTTCCACACCGGCCTGAGGGTCGAGAGCGTCGACTACCGGGACGATTCGGTGACCGCCACCCTCGGCGATGGGACTGCCATCGAGGCCGACCTGGTGCTCGTATCGGTGGGGCGGGCCGCGCAGACCGCGGGCATCGGGCTGGAGGGGGCGGGAGTGGAGCTGACCGAGCGCGGGCACATCGTGGTGGACGGGATGCTGCGCACCGCCAATCCCCGGATCTGGGCGGCGGGTGACTGCATCGGCGGGCTCCAGCTCGCCCATCTGGGCAGCGCCGAGGGCGCCCGCGCCGTGGAGAACGCCCTCGGGGTCGGGGTGCGGCCGATGGACCGGACCGTGGTCCCCTCCTGCATCTACACCCATCCCGAGATTGCCATGGTGGGTCTGGGCCAGGAGGCGGCGAAGGCCGCGGGCCACCAGGTCAAGGTGGGCCAGGCCCGCTTCCTCGGCAACGGCAAGGCGGTCGGGGAGAACGAGCCCGACGGCCTCGTCCAGCTCGTCTCCGACGCCACGACGGGGGAGATCCTGGGCGCCACCGTGATGGGCGTCCACGCCGTCGAGATCATCCACGAGGTGGGGATCGCGATCAGCGACGGGCTGACCGTGGACGAGCTGGGCGACATCATCCACGCCCACCCGACGGTGAGCGAGCTGGTGATGGAGGCCGCCGAGCAGGCCGAGGGCCTGGCCCCGTATCTCAGCTGACGGGCGCGGGCTTGCCGCCGGCAGACCCGGCGGGTGGTCAGCGCCTGCGGGCGGCCGGCAGCCCGCGAGGATGGCGTGCCCGCGCCCGCCGCGTGATCCCGGACCCGTGTGGTCGGGTCGGACGGCCCGGCCCCCCCGCCTTCGGCCTTTCCGGTGGTTTGGGACAGGACAGTCCCTAACCTGGTCTGGAGACCATGACCCCCTCCACGGCACGGACTGGCCGTATTGTTGCGCAAATAGTTGTAATGTTGCGCAAATGCCCCGCGGCCGTCCCCCCTCCCTCACCCCGGACCTGACCGAGCGGCTGGTGGAGTTGCACCGCGCCTACGGCCTCGGTGCCCGCGAGATCGCCGAGGTGCTGGAGCGCGCCGGGGTGGATTCTCCGGCCGGAGGGGGTCGCTGGCATCCGTCGACGGTCAGCCGGTGCCTGTCGCGGCGGGGCGTCGCCCTCCACCCGGGTCGGCCACGGCGGTGGCTGTCTCGGCTGCGTCCCGTGGAGCCCACCCCCCTCCACGCGATCACCGCGATCGCCTGGCGGAGGCGCGCCGCCGGGGCGGGGAGCGACCTCTGGGCGCTGCTCGAGGAGGGAGGGGGGAGTGGCCGACGTTGAGGAGCGCGACCAGAGCTTCGGCTCGGTACCCCGGGCGGTGATCGGGGCGGTCGCCGCCAACCGGTTCATGCCCCCCCGGCAGACGAGCGACCTCGATTTCGCCGTCTCGGATCGCGATGAGGCGGAGGCCGTCGCGGCCCTGGAGGCTGCGGGGTGGCGACGGGTGCGTCCACTCGTGCTCCGGCCTCCTCTCGGCGGGTCCGCCTGGCGGGCGGCGGATGGAGCTCCGGTGGACGTGCTCACCGTCCCCGGGGTCTGGGGACGGGAGCTGGTGGGCACGGCGATGGCCAACCGGGAGGGTGGCCCGCCCTTTGCGACGCTGCCCCACCTGGTCCTCCTCAAGATGATCGCGGGGCGGATCGTCGACGGCGGTGACCTCGCCCGGATGCTCGGGCACCAGGACGCGCTCACCCAGGAGGCGGTCCGGATGGTGGCGCGCCGGGTGCTGGGTCCGGAGGAGCTGGCGGACCTGGAACGGCTCATCGAGCTCGGACGGCTGGAATACGGGGTTCGCCCCGAGGAGGCATGACCATGACCGAAGCGATGCCGCGCCCCGTTGCCCTGGTCACGGGTGCCTCCTCCGGGGTCGGACACGCCTATGCGCGGCAGCTGGCCGAGGGTGGATGGGATCTGGTCCCGGTGGCGCGCCGCGCCTCGCGCCTGGAGGCGCTGGCGGCCCGGCTCCAGGTCCCGGGAGGCGTCACCGTCCGTCCCCTGGCCGCCGATCTCACCGATCCCGCGGGGCTCGCCCTGGTGGCGGAGCGGATCGACCGGGGCGTGGACCTGGTCGTCAACTGCGCCGGCTTCGCCGGTTACATGCCGTTTGCCGAGCTCTCCAGCGAGATCGCCGATGACCTGATCGACGTCCACGTCCGCGCGGTCACCCACCTCACCGGTGCTGCCGTCCGGGCCATGGTGCCCCGCCGTCGCGGGGCGATCATCAATGTCGCCTCCCTGCTCGCCTTCAGCGAGTCGGCGGTGCTGGGCCGGTTCCAGCGGGCGGCGTACGCCGGCTGCAAGGCGTTCATCGTCACCTTCACCCAGCTGGTCGCGCAGGAGGTCCACGACCACGGCATCCGGGTCCAGGTCTGCTGCCCGGGGGCGGTGGAGACCGAGTTCCACGAGGTCGCCGGGGTACCGCGACCGCCCATCGCGATGAGCCCCGAGGAGGTGGTCACCGCGTCGCTCCGCGCCCTCGACGCCGGCGAGGTGGTCTGCGTCCCCGGGCTCGAGGACCCGACCGTGATCGAGCGGTACCACGAGGCCCAGCGGGAGATGCTCCGCCAGGGCAACCGGCCCGAGCTGGCCGAACGCTACCGGGCTGCACCCGGCTGAGGCTCAGGTCCGTCGATCCGGGTCAGAGCGCCTCCAGGTCGGCATCCTTGTGATGGCGGCGGCGCTGGAGGTGGTACGGGACGCTGACCACCACGGTGCCGGGCCGGAAGAGCAGCGCCCCCTTTACCCGGAGCGGGAACTGGTTGTGCAGCAGCTGATGCCACCAGCGGGTCGCCACCAGCTCGGGGAGCACCACCACCAGGGTGCCATCGGTGATCTGCTTGTCGATGGCGTCGATGTAGTGGAGGAGCGGTCGGAGCACCGACCGGTACGGGGACTCGACGATGACGAGCGGCACGTGGTTGCCCCACGCGTCCCACCTGGCCCGGAGCAGGGCCATGTGGTCGGGATCGAAGCAGACGTGGACGGCGATCACCTGGTCGGAGAGGGAGCGCGCCATCGCCAGGCTCTGGAAGGCCACGTTGTTGATCTGGTCGATGGGCACGATGCAGACCGGGTGGATCTTCCCGGGTTCGGTGGGGACCTCGGTGGTCTGCTGGTCCTTGGCGTCCAGGTAATGGCGGTGGATGGCGAGGAAGAGGCTCACCGCGCTGGGCACGATGATCAGGATGATCAGGCTCTCCGGAAGCTTGGATGCCGCGGTGACCAGGAAGACGATGAAGGTCATGGTCATGCCGACGGCGTTGAGCGGCAGGCCGTGGTGCCAGCCCTTCTCGCGGCGCTTCAGCCAGCGCACCACCATCCCGGCCTGGGAGAGGGTGAACGCCAGGAAGACCCCGATCGCGTAGAGCGGGATCAGCCGCTCCACGTCGCCCTGGAAGATGAAGATCAGCAGGCTGGAGAAGAAGGCCAGCATGATGATCCCGTTGCTGTACGCGAGCCGGTCGCCGAGGCGGCGGAACTGGTGGGGCGCGTACTCGTCGCGGGCGAGGAAGAAGAAGAGGCGCGGGAAGTCGGAGAAGGAGGTGTTGGCGGCGAGCAGCAGCACCGCCGTCGTCGCCACCCCGACGAAGATGAAGAGCCCCTCACCGAGACCGGTGGCGTTGGCGAATACGGCGCGTCCATTGACGCACTGCAGCGGCGACGTGAATGCGTGCGCCGCCTGCTGGAGGATCACCGACTGGTAGCAGGGGTCCGAGGAGTTGCGGATGCTGACCCCGAGCACCTCGGTTCCGATGGTGACCCCGCAGAACATGACGACGCAGAGGATCCCCATGATCGTGAGCGTCGTCCGCGCGTTGCGCCACTCGGGGACCTTGAAGGCGAGGATGCCGTCGGAGATCGCCTCGATGCCGGTGAGTGCCGAGCATCCCGATGAGAAGCCCTTGAGGAAGAGCAGGACCAGCAGCATCCCGCCCAGGTCGGTGAAGTTCTCGGTGATCGAGAGGTGGATCGTGGTCCCGGTGGGGTGGATGCTCCCGGTGATCAACCGGAAGAGGTTGACCACGATGGTCAGCATGATCGCGAAGATGAAGAGGTAGGTCGGGGCCGCGAAGATGTTGCCGGCCTGGCGCAGGCCGCGCAGGTTGGCCACCGCGATCAGCACGACCACCGCGATGCAGGCGAAGACGCGGTAGTGAGCGGCGGCCGGGAAGACGCTCTGGATCTGGTCGTATCCGCTCGCCACCGAGACGGCCACGGTGAGGATGTAGTCGGTCATCAGCGCCGAGCCGGCCACCAGCCCGGCGACCGGCCCGAGGTTGTCCTTGGCGACGATGTAGGAGCCACCGC
>JBEKAP010000048.1:0-11913 GCA_050015875.1 Candidatus Dormibacteria bacterium
GCGCGGCGCGCATTCGGCGCGGAGTCGCGCCGAGCCAGAGGGTGAGCCCCAGGTGGCTCCGCCACGGGGCGAGGGGGCCTGCACAGGCCCCCTCGAGGTCAGGGGGTCCCCACGCGGCCGGTCGCGAGCGCGCGCGGCGCGCATTCGGCCCGGAGTCGCGCCGAGCCAGGGGGTGAGCCCCAGGTGGCTCCGCCACGGGGGCGAGGGGGCCTGCACAGGCCCCCTGAAGGTCAGGGGGTCCCCACGCGGCCTGCCGCGAGCGCGCGCGGCGCGCATTCGGCGCGGAGTCGCGCCGAGCCAGGGGGTGAGCCCCCCGGGGCTCCGCCACGGGGGCGAGGGGGCCTGCACAGGCCCCCTCAAGGTCAGGGGGTCGCCACGCGGCCTGCCGCGAGCGCGCGCGGCGCGCATTCGGCGCGGAGTCGCGCCGAGCCAGGGGGTGAGCCCCAGGTGGCTCCGCCACGGGGGCGAGGGGGCCTGCACAGGCCCCCTCAAGGTCAGGGGGTCCCCACGCGGCCCGACGCGTGGGGCGCATCGTTCCAGAGCCAGATCACGGGGTGCTCGCGCTCGTACCCGAGCACCGATACCGCCGCCGGGGAGAGCCCCAGCGACTCGCCGGCGAGAGGGGGGAGGTCGCACCAGCGCGCGGACAGGATGCGCAGGAAGTGGCCGTGGGCAAAGAGGGCGACGTCCCCGGCCACGCCGCGCACTCGGGCGATCACCGAGTCCGCCCGGCGGCCCACGTCGGCGAGGGTCTCCCCGCCGGACACCCCGTCCTTCCAGATCACCCAGCCCGGTCGGTCGGCGCGGATCTCGTCGGCGGTGCGGCCCTCGTAGGCGCCGTAGGCCCACTCCTGGATGTCGGGGTCGGGCCGGGCCGCCGCCAGCATGCCGGCCAGCTCGCAGGTGCGCCGGGCACGCTGGAGCGGGCTGTAGAGCACCTCCGCGAATTTCCACTCCGCGAGCCGCGGGCCGAGCAGGCGAGCCTGGGCCTCACCCTCGGGATCGAGCGGGATGTCCGTGCGGCCCGTGTGGCGGCCGGTCCGGCTCCACTCGGTCTCACCATGGCGGACCAGCACGATCCGCTGGGCGAGGCCCGACGGGCTGCCGGCAGAGCCCGGCGGAGACCCGGTCACCGGCTGGTGAGGTTCTTCCGGCGCCTACGCCGGTACGTCTTGGGGGAGACGAGGAGGACGGCGCAGAGCAGGATCACCGCCCCGACAAAGGCGACCACGACGTCCTGGGCGAGGCCGAGAAACCCCGCGCCTGCGATCAGCGTGGGGTCGACCTGGTGGACGATCAACCCTCCGATCACGGCCCCGGCCAGGCCGACGATGATGTCCATCAGGCAGCCGAGCCCGCTGCCCCGGACCAGCCGGCCCGCCAGCGCCCCCGAGATCAGCCCGATGAGCAGCCAGGTCAGCAGGTGGTGGCCGGCGAGCAACCCCGCCCAGACGGCGAGGGCCACGACCACGAGAGCTGCGACGGCGACCAGTCCCGGCATCTCCGCAACCGTACGACGCGGGAGGTCGGGCACGCCGCGCCCGCCAGCCCCGCGTACGATGCCGAGCTGATGCCCCTCCTCCTGACGGCCGCGACCTCGACGGCGCCACCGACTCCCGCTGCGGTCGACTGTGCGGGCAACCCGCTGATCTGGGTGTGCCAGCAGGTCCAGGCCCACCTCGGCAACGGCAACGCGCTGGCGCCGCTGATCCAGGACGTGTTGGGGGGGATCCTCGTCTTCCTGCTCGTGCTCATCGCCGGGCAGGTGCTGCGCCGGCTCGTGGTCGACGTGGTGCGACGCCAGGCCGATGCACAGGTCCACGCCCTCACCCGCAACGTCCTCACCATCTTCACCTGGGTCTTTGCGGTCGCCGGGGGGCTGGTTGCGGGCGGCGTGGACGTCCTCTGGGTGCTGACCTTCGGCGGCATCTTCAGCCTGGCCATCGGGCTCGCCTTTCAGGACCTGCTCCGCAACATTCTGGCCGGGATCTTCATCCTCCTGGAGAAGCCATTCCGCATCGGCGACCACGTTGCCATCGGAGACTGCGAGGGGGTGGTGCAGACCATCGCTCTACGGACGACCGCGCTCCGCACCGGCGATGGGCGCCTGGCTGTCCTGCCCAACCTCCTCGTCTTCACGAGCGTCATCCTCAACTCGACGGCGTTCGACCAGCGGCGGTACACCGTGGATCTCCCCGTCGAGGCGGGGACCGACCCGTCTCTTCTCGAGAAGGCGGCGAGCGGAGCACTGCTGGCCGTCCCGGGGGTGGCCAGGGAACCAGCCGCGACCGTGCTGCCCAAGGTCATGCCCGACGGACGCACGGTGCTCGCGGTCAGCTTCTGGGTGGACTATCGCGCCCATGACCCCGAGACGGTGAGCGGGGAGCTGCTGTCACGGATCTGGGGGGGATCCTCGGGAAGGAGCGGCGCCCACCCCCCCACCGCGGGGCCCGTGAGGCCCCGGCGCTGACCGGGAGAAGCAAGGCTGGGCGCGCCCACGCGGTCGTGATCGTCGGACCGGGAGATCGTGGGGTGGCACGCCCTGCGGGTCGCGCCACCCCCCACTCCAGGCCTGGCTGACCGCCGGCACCCCCCCCAAGGGGCGTCGCGCCGGGTCTCTCGTGCTCACCGCCTGAGGGGCCCCGCAGAGCCAATGGTAACTGCGAAGGGTATGCTGCGAATCACGCGTTTGAACAACGTCAAGGCTCGTCGGGCCTGGCCGCCATGTTGTTGCGCAGGCTGCAGCCGCGTGACCCGGCCGTGACCTGGCCGCGACCCTACTCGGGCTCGGGCGTCTCCGGCTCGGCGACGGCGGCCTCGGCCTCGGCGGCTTCGGCGGCGGTCTCCTCAGACGTGGCTGCTCGCACCGGAGCCACCTTGACGACCACCTCGTCGGGGTCGACGTGCCCGGCCAGGGTGACGCCCTCGGGCAGCACGATGTCGCGGACACGCACGGCGGCGTCCACCTCAGTCAGCCCGCTGACATCCACGGCCAGGTGATCGGGCAGGTTGCCGGGCAGCGCCTCGACGCGCAGCGTCGCCAGGACCTGCTGCAGGGTACCCAGCTTGAGCTCGGTGACCGCCGGGGCCTCTCCCTGGGTCCGGATCGGGATGTCGACGGCCAGCCGCTCACTCAGGTTGACCGCGAAGAAGTCGGCGTGCAACGGCCGCGCGGTGCGGGGGTCGATCTGGAAGTCGTGGAAGAGCACCTTGCGGGCTCGCCCACCGTCGACGCTCAGATCGATGAGATGGGTGCGTCCAGCACGGTGCCACACCCGGACCAGCTCGGCCGTGTCGGCGCAGATCGCCTGCGACGGCAGGTCGTGACCGTACAGCACAGCCGGCACCTGCCCATGACGGCGCACGGCCTGGACATGGCGTCCACGCTCGGAACGGGTGACCGCGGTGAGGGACAGATCTGCCACGAGGCCAGAACTCTAGCAGGGTACGGGAGAACCCCGGCGAGGGGTGGCGTCCCGGTCAGGCCGGTCCAGCGTCCCCGGCAAACGGGACGGGAGCCCCCGGGTCCTCCTCCACAGCGGCCACGCGAGCCGCCACCGACGCCGCCAGGGTGACCGCCCGGTGAGCATGGGGGACGCCGGCCCTCCAGCCCGCGTCGAGACCGGCCGCGCCGAGATGCGCGCCGGCGAGCGCCCCGGCGAGGCTCATGGCCGCCCTGCGACCGGTCCCCGCCGCGCTCTGGATGGCTGCCTCGATCTGCCCGGCCGCGGACACGGCGGTGATCGCCAGATGGAGGGCGGCACCCGGATCCTCGTCGCCCTCGCCCGCAAACGCGTCGCCGCCGATGCGCAGCCGCTCCAGGAGGGCGAAGGGGGCATCCTCGAGAAGAGACTGGTAGACCCGGATCACGGCCGTGGCCATGTCGAAGCGGGTCAGATCCGCGGTGAGCAGCGCGGCGGCCATGGCGGCGACCGCCGTCCCCTCATCGGCGCCGGCCAGGGCCGCCACGCGGTACGCGTCGCGGCGCACGCGGGGACGGTCGAGGGGGGCCAGCAGGCCAAAGGGCACTGCCCTCAGCAGCAGGCCGGCGGGCCCCGCCTGGGATGAGCCCGTGAGGCCTCTGCGGCGGAGGTCGGCGGCGTCGAAACCGCCGACGGTAGCAATCGAGTCGGCGACCTCCAGGAGGTCGCCGGCGGCGGCGGGCGCCTGAGCGGCTCTCTCACCGGCCAGCGCACCGAGAAAGGCCGCCTCGATCCGTGCGCTGTAGGCGCTCCCCTGGTGATCGGGGAGCTCGGGGGGCGCGCTCGTCTCCAGCACCGCCTCGTCGCCGCTCATCCCCGAACGGTATCCTGTCGAGCCATGGCAACGCTGGACCAGCTCCGCGCTCTGGCGTCGCCCCTCGCCAAGGCCGTGGCCACGAATGCGGGCCTGTCGCGCGGCGATCGCCACCCGTTGACCCCCGCCGCCGTGCGAGTGGAGAGGACCAGCGCCCGGCGCGGTGGCGAGTCGGCCGACCAGACCGCGATCACGGTCTGGCTGGGTGAGGGGCCGCCCCTCCCGGTGCCGGGGATCTCCCGCTCCCCATGGAGGACGGCGGCCGGAGTGGGCATCACCCTGATCGGGGCTGCCGCGGTTGCCGCGGCGTCCACCCTGGCGGCGCAGCGCGAGCAGGACCGGCGACGGTTGGCGGCACGCCCGGTGGCCGCGCTCTCGACCCACCCCGGCACCGACCGTCCCGACGCCGGCTGACCCCTCGCCGGGTCAGCGACGCAGCCAGCCCAGCAGCTCGAATCCGGCTCTGGGGGGCGCCACCACCACCTCGCTGAGCGAGACGCCGTCGGTGACCAGCACGCCGCGGGAGACGGGGTTCATCGCCTCCCGCCAGGCACGCACCGCGCGCATCCGGAAGCGCGCGGCACCGGGTGACCCCGCGGGCACGGCGAGCACCTCGGAGCGGTCCGGCACCGCCAGCAGCACGTCCCCGCCGGACCGCTCTGCGAAGGCGGCGAGCACCTCGGCGACGAGCAGGACGCTCCCCTGGAAGAGGATGTCGCTGCCGAGCCGCCACCCGTCGGCGGGGATCCGTTCCGCGGCGCGGATCCGCCCCGGGAGGGAGGCGAAGCGCGCCCCGGTGTTGGCGTCGGCATGGATTTGGGCCGAAACGGGGTCGAGCCCGGCCACGGCCAGGTCGGCGGACGGGACCCCGCGCATGAGCGAGCCCGGCAGGCTCTCCGCGACGAAGGCGACCATCTCCGCGCCGAGCGGCCGGGTCACCAGCTCCGCGGCCCGGCTCAGCCCGTCGAGGTAGCGCGCCCCACGCACACACCAGACGAGCCGGTTGGGGCTGACCTCGACCGGGGCCCGCGGGCTGCGCTCGGCGAACGCGTGGCGATCGGCCGGGTCGGGCATGGGGACAGTCTGCCGCAGTCCGCCCGTTCTGGCGCGGGCCTCAGTCGGTCGTGACGGCGCGGAGGACGTCCACGTGCGACGCGCGGATGGCCGGGAAGATGGAGGCGACGATGCCGAAGAGACCGGCGGCGACCGCGTAGAGGATCAGGTTGTTGCCCGGGACCGCGGTCTGGCTGATGCCGTCGTTGTGGAGCGCGCTGACCAGGGCGATGCCCAGCCCGGAGCCGACGGCCAGGCCGAGGACGGCGCCGAGCAGGGCGATGATGACGGACTCCCAGGCCACCATCTCCCGGGTCTGGCCCCGGGTCATGCCCACCGCGCGCAGCAGCCCGATCTCCCGAGTGCGCTCCATGACACTGAGCGCCAGGGTGTTGACGATACCCACCACCGCGATGATGATCGCCAGCCCGAGCATGACGTAGATCAGGTTCAGGAAGGCGTTGAGACCAGCGCTGATCAGGTTCTTGTACTGGGTTTTGGTGAGGCCGCTCAACTCCGGGTACGCCCTGAGGTCGTTGAGCATCGACGCGTCGGCGGCGGACAGCGAGACGCCAGGGGCGGGATTGACCGCGATGTCCGCGTCCCGCACCGTCGTCAATTGGGGGTTGAGCGTGTTCAGCGAGACCAGGTATCCGCTGATCAGCGCGTCGGGCGTGTAGATGCCCCCGACGTCCATCCTCACCCTATCGCCGTCGGGGAAGGTCATGGTGACCGCGCTTCCGACATGGACGTTCTCGGTCGCCGCCTCGGTCGAGTCCACGATGGTGGTGTCCGTGGTGTCGATGCTGCTCGCAGAGCCAGAGGTCATGCTGAAACTGAAGATGCTGCCCATGTTGCTGGTGTCCAGACCGGTGACGCCGGTCGCGATGTCGCCCACCAGCGCATCGCTGCCGCGGATCTCCGAGATGTCGGCGAGCTTCGGATCGGAGCGCAGGGTGGAGGCGACCTCCGGGCTGAAGCCGCCACTGCCCTCGTCGAGCACCACCAGCTGGGCGCGAATGGTGCCGTCGATGGCCTGGTTGATGCTCGCCTCGAAGGAATCGACGAGGACTGCCACCGCGGTCACCAGCGCCAGCCCCACCATCAGCGCGGCCGCGGTGACAGAGGTGCGGCGGGGGTTGCGCCGGGCGTTCTCCCCCGCCAGCCGCCCGGGCGCACCCCTCAGCCTGACGGGCCAACCGAGCACGGTGGCCACCGGGCGGACCAGGAGAGGGGCGAGAAGGGCCGTGCCCAGGAAGATGCCCAGGATCGACAGCCCCATCACCTCGAGGTTGGGGCCGGCGGTCGCGCTGGCCGTGAAGAGGGTCTGCAGCAGCGCCCCCGTCCCACCCACAAAGAGCACGAGGCCGGCGCCGATCCGGATGGCGGGGAGGGGCTGGATCTCGGGCTGGGCCTGGCTCAAGGCGGCGACGGGCGCGATCCGCGTCGCCCGGCGGGCGGGAAGCGACGCCGCGACCACCGTGATGATGGTGCCGACCAGGAGCGACACGATCAGGGCATTGAGCTGGACGCTCAACTTGGCGGAGGAGCCGACCAGATGGATGAGCCCGTCGGCGACCAGGATGCCGAGGAGGAACCCCGCCAGTGAGGCGAAGATGCCCGTCAGCGCCGCCTGGGTGATGACCTCGGTGAATACCTGGCCGCGGGTCGCCCCCAGGGCCCGCAGCAGGGCGAGCTCCTGAGTCCGCTGGGCCACGAGGATGCTGAAGGTGTTGGCGATCATGAAGCTGCCGACGAAGACGGCGACGAAGGCGAAGACCAGCAGGGGGATGCCGATGAACTCGTTGATCTCGGTGACCGCGTTCTGCTCGGTCTGAGAGGCCGCCTGCGAACCGGTCTGGACCTGGACCGAGGTTCCGCTCAGAGCGGATGCCACCCGATCGCGGAGCTGCAGGTCGGTGACCCCGGACTGGGCGCTCACGTCGATGGTGTCGAAGGTGTCGTTGGCCTCGAGGAGGCTCTCGGCGGTGGGTAGGGTGAAGAGGGCGAAGCCCTCTGTGGCGATGCTGGTCTGGCCGCCGAAGGTGGCGATTCCGCTGATCACGAAGGTCTGCGCGGCCGACGCCTCGAAGCTCACCTGAATCTGCTGGCCGACGACCAGATGGCCGTCGGTAGCGGTCCGGGAGTTGATGACGACGTCGTCGGGAGCCTCTGGAGGGGCTCCGGAGGTCAGCTCGAAGCTGGAGAGCTGGGAGTTGGAGATCCAGTTGAGGCCGAGCAGCGTCCGCTGGTCGGTGCCCCCGACCACCTGTCCGTTGGTGAGCAGCGAGACCCCGGATCGCTCGACCACCCCGACGGCGTCGGCCACCCCGGAGACCTTCTGCACCCTGGCGAGCACCGACTCGGGAAGCGGCAGCGATGCCCCCAGGGGCCGTTCCGTGGCGGTCGCGGGCACCGCGCCCTTCACCTGGACGGCCACACCCTTGTCGACGTTGCTCAGCACGCCCTCGAAGGTGTTCCGGATGGTGTCGGTGAGGACCAGGGTGCCGGAGACGAAGGTGACACCGAGGATGATGGCGATGGCCGTGAGGACGAGCCGCAGCTTGTGGCTGAGGAGGCTGCGCAGGCTGACCTTGAGCATCAGATCGCGGCTCCGGGCGCCGATCCCGGCGTCATTCGCCCAGGTGCCGGACGACCGCCAGGACCGAGTCGGTGGTGGGGGACAGCATGTCCTGCACCACGCGGCCGTCGGCCAGGAACACCACCCGGTCGGTGTGGGAGGCGGCGAAGGGGTCGTGGGTGACCATCACGATGGTCTGGCCGAGGTCGTCGACGGCCTTGCGCAGGAAACCGAGCAGCTCGCCGCTCGCCTTGGAGTCCAGGTTTCCCGTCGGCTCGTCGGCGAAGATGATCTCGGGCCGGCTCACCAGCGCGCGGGCGGCGGCCACCCGCTGCTGCTGGCCTCCGGAGAGTTCCGTCGGCCGGTGCCGGAGCCGGTCCCCGATGCCGGTGATCTGCACCACCCTCTCCACCGCGCCCGGGTCCGGTCTGCGACCCGCGATGGTCAGGGGCAGCAGGATGTTCTCCAGTGCGTTGAGGGTGGGCACCAGATTGAGGGACTGGAAGACGAACCCGACCTGGTCCCGGCGGAGCAGGGTGAGCTGCCGGTCATTGAGCTGGCCCAGCTCGTACCCGCCGATGAAGGTCTGACCCGACGTGAGCCGGTCGAGACCGGCGAGGCAGTGGAGGAGGGTCGACTTCCCCGAACCCGAGGCACCCATGATCGCGGTGAACTGGTGGGCGATGAAGTCGACGGTGATCCCGTCGAGAGCGCGCACCGACGTGTCGCCGCGGCCGTACACCTTGACCGCGTCCACGGCCCGGGCCGCGATCGAGATCGCGCCGATGACCGGGGGCGGCGGAGCCGCGGGGGGCTGAGGTGGCGCGGGTGGGTTGGGCGGCGGCGGGGGGACGGGCGCGGGAGGGCTTGGCGGGGCCGGGCTCAGGCTCATGGCTTGTCAAGGTACCTTACCACGCGGTCCGTCGTCAAGTCGGCCGGCCCACCGGCTCAGGCGGCGGCCCGGGGCCGGGATCTGACGTAGTCCACGAGCACGTAGTCGCCGAGGCTGTCGGGGCTCACGAAGAAGGCGCGACCGCGGTTGAGCCGGGTCATCTGGTCCACGAAACGCACCAGCTGGCGGCTGGACTCCAGCATGAAGGTGTTGATGACGATCCTCTCCTGGGTGCAGCGGCGCACCTCGATCAGGGTCCTGAGGATGGTCTCCGGCAGCGGCGGGTAGGAGAAGACCGGGCGCCCGTTCTCGATGTGAGCGGTGGGCTCGCCGTCGCTCACGATGATCACCTGCTTGTTCTCGGCATGGCTCCGGCCGAGGATGCGCCGGGCCAGCATCAGGGCGTGCTGGAAGTTTGTCCCGTAGACGTACTCGTTGACCGTGAGCTGGGAGAGGGCGCTGGACGGGATCTCGCGGGCCAGGTCGCTGAAACCCACCACCGTGAGCGCATCGCGCGGGTACTGGCTTCGGATCAGCGAATCGAGGGCCAGCGCCATCTTCTTGGCCGGGTAGAAGTAGCCGCGCAGCGGCATGGACCGGCTCATGTCGAGCATGAGCACGGTGGCCACGCGGGTCAGCGACTCCGTCTGGTGGACCTCGAAGTCGTCCGGGTGCAGATGCGGCACCTGCCGCAGGCCGCCGGTGTGCGAGAACGGGCGGCCCGCCCTGCCGGGGACCGCGCCGGGACTCTGGCGCACGCCCTCCGCCTCCCGCGTGACCGCGTTCATCACCGTCCTCTGGACATCGAGGTCGAAGGGGTCGCCGAAGTCATAGCGCTTGCTGTCGTCGCCGCGATCGCCGCCGTGCCCGAGACGGGTGAGGTCGTGCTCTCCGAAACGGTCCCGGCGCAGCCGGGCAAAGAGGTCTCCGAGCGCCTTCTGACCGATCTTCCGCATCCCCCGGGCGGTGAGGCGCATCCCCGCCGGGTCGAGCTCCACAAGTCCGCGGGCCTCCAACTCCTCCATCAGCTGTCGCATCTCGCCGAGGCTCCGCGAGGCGTCGTCGCCCAGGAGTTGGCGGAGGCGCGCCAGCGCCGCCTCGTCCACGTCCTCGCCCCGGAGCATGCCGCGGAGGTCGCCCTCCGCCTCCTCGAGTGCCTGGAGCCGGTCCATCAGTCCCATCGCCTCCTCCAGCGAGACGTCCTGGTCGCCGAAGAAGCGGTGCTGGCTGCCCAGGCGGGCCCGGGGAGAGAGCTGATCGAGCGTTCCGGCCAGCTCGGAGAGGGTGTCCTGGAGCTCGGGATCGTTGAAGACGGAGGCGATCACCGACTCCATCTCGGCATGCATCTCGGGCGAGAGGGACTGGAGCAGCGAATCCATGCGGGCCATCTGGCGCGTCAGCTGATCGACGAACTCCTCGAAGCCGGCGGGCGCGTTGGGGAAGAGCTCGCCCCAGCGCTGCAGGAAGGCCTCGTAGCCGCGCTGCAGCTCGGCCTCGGAGGCACCGTCGAGCTTGCGCCGCAGCAAGGTGTTCAGATCCCTGGCCATCGCCCGGAGCCGGGACATCTCCTCCCCGCTCATCGCCTGCATCGACTGGGTCATCTCCGTGAAGTAGGAGTCGACGAGGTTGCTCCGGATCTCCTCGAGCAGGCGCTGGAAGGCGGCCGCGGCCCGGCTGTCCATGAACTCGTAATCGCGGAGGCCCCGGATGGCGCCCCCCGGCTCGGCGGGGAGCTCGTCGAGCTGGCGGCCCCGCTGCTCGGCGACGCGCTCGAGAACCCGGCGCCCGTCATCGGGCGCCTGGTCGAGCCGCTCCTGGATGCCCCGGCGCTCCTGGGAGATCACCCGGTCGAGCTTCTCCCTCATGTCCTCGAAGACCGAATCGAGGTTGAAGCGCTCCAGCTGGGTCTGGCGCCGGCGGCGCAGCCTGTCGAGCATCTCGTCGATGCCGGCGAGCCGCTTGCCCTGCCCATCCCGCCAGCCCTTCTCGAGCAGCCGGCGGAGCGCCTGCTCGAAGTCCCAGCCGTGGAAGACGTCCTCACTGAGACGGTCGAATAGTCCCTCGACATCCGGCCCGAGCGGGTCCTGGGTGCCATCCCAGGCGGAGAACCGATGCCGGGGCACGGTCATCTCCCTGCCTCAGCCGCCGTACACCGAGGTTCCGTCGAGGGCGGTCTTGTTGAGCCGCTTGCCGAGATGAAGGCCCTCGAGGACGAACTCCAGGACCCCGGCCATCGCTTGCGCCGTCTCCGGCTCGTCGAGCTTCTGGCGGGCGGCATCGAGCCCGGGCAGCTCCCCGATCGCCGGGCGGTACGACTCCGCCGTCATCAGGGGCCCGACCTCGACCGTGAATCCGGCCTCGTCGAAGCGCTGGACCAGGGTGGCGAGCTCCGCCGCGGAGAAGTGGCGGCGGAAGACGTTGCTGCAGGCGCTGCGGACGATCTTGTCCAGAACCTGACCGTCATCGCTGTCATCGAGAGTGTCCAGCTCGACCTTGCCCGAGGTGGAGGCGGTGACCGCCGCCAGGTCGCTGATCCGCGCCGCGGCCTCCTTCTCGCCGCTGATGAGGGCCCGGCGAAGAGCGCTGCTCGCGAGACTCTCGTAGTTGGCGGTGGTGACCCGGACCGAGACCCCGCTGCGCTGGTTGATCTGGGGATGCCGCCGGGCGAGATGGGTGATCTCGACCGCGATCTCCTTCATGTACTGGGGAAAGTGGACGGTGACGGGGGTGTCGTCGAAGACCCCGCGCTCCTGCTCGGCGATGGCGATCTCGTCCTCGACGGTGCGCGGGTAGTGGGTGCGCACCTGGGCGCCGAAGCGGTCCTTGAGCGGGGTGATGATGCGTCCGCGGTTGGTGTAGTCCTCGGGATTGGCGGTGGCGACCACCAGGACGTCGAGGGGTAGCCGGATCCGGAAGCCCCGGATCTGGACGTCCCGCTCCTCGATGATGTTGAGCAGTCCCACCTGGATGCGCTCGGCGAGGTCGGGCAGCTCGTTGATGGCGAAGATGCCGCGGTTGGTGCGCGGCACCAGCCCGTAGTGGATCACCAGCTCGTCCGAGAGGTAACGGCCCTCGGCCACCCGGATCGGGT
>JBEKAP010000049.1:0-11905 GCA_050015875.1 Candidatus Dormibacteria bacterium
CGGCTCGTCGTCGACCACCAGGATGCGGCCCCGTTCGGTCATCTCGGCTCCGAGTATATGGGCCAATTGGTCCGCTCATCGGACCGGCGCCCGCTTCTCATCGACCTCTCAGCGCTGCCAACCCGGATCCCGGGACGGCCGGAGGCCGGTTAAGAGGGGATGAAGAGCCGGGTCGCTAGACTGCCCCGAATGTCCTCCAAGGCCGCCGGCGTGGTCGCCTGGCTCAGCCGCCGCCCCGCCTGGGCCCGCCGCTCCGGCCCCATGGTCGCGGTGGGCCTCGCTTACGTCATCGCGGTGGCGGGCATCATGATCTGGCGCGGGATCTCGGTCTCGCCCGACTACCTCCTGCTCATCTTCATCCCGGTGGCGCTGCTGAGCGGCAGGTTCTTCCGCTTCCTGGGTGACTGGGTACCGTTCATCGCCATCTTCCTGGGGTGGGAGGCGATGCGCGGCATCGTCCACAACGACGGTATCGCCCCCCAGGTGGCGAGCCTCGCCAACCTCGAGAAGTGGCTCTTCTTCGGCCACGATCCCAGCCAGGTCCTGCAGCACGCGGTGAGCGGCACCACCCTTCACGTGCTGGCGGTGGCCGCGACCGTCGTCTACTTCTGCCATTTCGTGGTGCCGCTCCTGGTCGGGCTGGTGCTCTGGCTGAAGGACCGCGCCCAGTACCTGCGCTTCGTCACAGCGCTGCTCGGGATGTGCATGGTCGGATTCGTCTTCTTCATGCTGGTGCCGACGGCGCCGCCCTGGCTCGCCGCCCAGGATCATGTGCTGAGCGGGGTCACCGACCTGATCAACTCGCAGCACACCCTGCCCAGCGCCATCAGCCCGTACTACAGCCTGCTCAACCCCAACTCGACCGCCGCCTTCCCCTCGCTGCACGCGGCCTTCCCCACCCTTGGCTGGCTGGCGCTCCGGCGCGTCTACCCGCGCGGCTCCTGGATCCTCTTCGCCTGGGCGCTGCTCGTCTTCGTGAGCGTGGTTTTCCTGGGCGAGCACTACGTCGTCGACGTGATGGGAGGGGTGCTCCTCGCCTCGGCGGCGTGGTGGGTGATGATGCGTGCCGTCGTGCCCCACGTCACCGTCATGCGCACCGCCCGCCCCGTCCTTGAGGCCCCGGCCACACCGGCGGGCACCGGGGGTGCCTGAGCGCATCCGTCTCGGCGCGGGGCTGAGTGCCGCGGAGGCCCACAGCCACACCCTGATGAGCGACGGCATGGTCACCGCGGTGGAGCTGGTGCGAGCCGCCGCCGCCATCGGGCTCTCGGTGATATGCATCACCGACCACGACACTCTCACACCGTTGGAGGAGGCCACCGAGGTCGGGGCCGAGCTGGGGGTCGAGGTGGTGGCCGGCGAGGAGGTGACCTGCTCCTTCCCGCCCGGCATCCACGTGGTCGCCCTCTTCATCGATCGGGCCATCCGGATGCACATGTCCGTCGAGGACACCGTCGACGCCATCCACGACGCCGGCGGGCTGGCGGTGGTGGCCCACCCCTTCATGCCCACCTGGTTCGCCTCGATCACCGAGGGCCGGCTCCGCCGCCTCCTGGAGACGCGGACCGTCGACGGGATCGAGGTCCGCCACACCGCCCCGGTGCTGCCGGGGACCTGGAAGCGGCTGGACGAGTTCTGCGCGGCCCACCGGGAGCGGGTGGGGGCGCTGCTGGCGGCGGGGGACAGCCATTTCGGCGTCCACGACCTCGGCCGGCTGGTCTCGGTCTACCCGGGCAGCGGGGCCGCCGACCTCCGACGGGCCATCGAGGCCCGCACCACCTCACCGCTCCGGGGAGTGGACCCGGCGGGGCCGCCGCTCTCCCTGCGGCTCGGGCAGCAGCGCCGCTCGCTTCTCGAGTTGAACCTGAAGCGATGGCGCGGGGTGGTCGGAGGCCGCCCCGGCTCGCCGAGTGCGGGCGCCGTGCGGCGGTAGAATCGGACGCTCGGGGGTGGACGGCGGCTCCGGTCACCGGCCCTGGACTGGCCCGCTTAGCTCAGTTGGTAGAGCAGGGGACTCTTAATCCCTTGGTCACAGGTTCGAGTCCTGTAGCGGGTACCAGGTCCTCGTTACGAAGCGACGCCGACATCGCCGACACCTGGGAGACTCCCATGGATCTCTGGCAGCAGACGATGATCCGTCTGGCGCGGAGCGAGCGGGTGACTGCTCTCATGCAGCGACTTGGGGGAGCCACCGCGCTGGCCCGCCGCTTCGTGGTGGTGGGGGGACCGGACGCGGCGGTGGCTCTGGCTCGCCGCCTGCACGACCGTCGCGGCATCTCGGCCTCGCTCGCCCACCTGGGCGAGTACGTCAGCGACCCGGAGCTCATCGAACGCACCGTCGAGGCGTCTCTCGCCGCGTCCCGGCTCCTCGGCGCGGCCGGCCTGGACATCCAGGTCTCGGTCGACCCGACCGCGATCGGTCAGCTGGCGAGCCCCGACCTCTGCCGTGCCAACGCGGAGCGGATCGCCCGCTCCGTGGCGGCTCAGCGGGCGGGCGGGCGCAACTTCCTGATGCTGGACATGGAGGACCTCTCCCTGGTGGAGCCGACGCTCCGTCTGCAGAGCCATCTCCTCGACCAGGGGCTGCCCGCCGCGATCACCCTGCAGGCCCGGTTGCGACGGACCGAGGGCGACCTCGAGGGCGTCCTGACCCGCGCGCCGGCGGTCCGCCTGGTGAAGGGTGCCTTCCCCCTCGGACCGGAGCAGGACCACCAGGGGAAGGCCGCGATCGCGCACAGCTACCTCGCGCTGGCGCGGACGATGCTGAGCCCAGCGGCGCGCGAGGCGGGGCTGCACCCGGTCTTCGCCACCCACGACGACGGGCTGATCGGGCGCGTCGCCGAGCTCGCCCGGAGGATGGGCGTGCCGCAGGACGGGTACGAGTTCGAGATGCTCTACGGCGCCCATCGAGAGGGTGAGCGGAGGTTGCGCGCTGAGGGCTACTCGGTGCGGCTGTACGTGCCCTTCGGCGTGGCGTGGTGGCCGTATGCCGTGCGCCGGGTCGGGGAGCATCCGCGCAACGCGCTCCTGCTCGGCCGATCACTGGTCAGGCGGGGGCGGTCGGGAGGCGATGCGCCCCGAGACTGAGGTGCTGACCGGCCCGTCGCCGCACCCGGCACCGGATGTCGACCGCGCCGGCCGACAGCTGCTCATCTTCGATGGCGATTGCGGCTTCTGCACCTCATGTGCGACGTGGGCCCGGCGGAGGCTCCGGGACGCGGATGTCATGCCGTGGCAAGGGCTCGACGTTGCCGCGCACGGCCTCACGGCTCGGGACGTGTCGGCGGCCGCGTGGTGGGTCGACGGCGTGGGTCGAGTGCACCGCGGACATCGGGCGATCGGAAGGGCACTGCAGGCATGCGGCGGGTGGTGGCGACCGCTTGGCTGGACGTGCCTGACGCCGCCCTTCTCCTGGGTCGCGTTGGCGGGGTACGGCCTGGTGTCTCGCTTCCGGCACCGGCTTCCCGGTGCCACGCCCGCCTGCCGAGTTCCCTCCGACGACTGATCTCACTCTGCGTGGTCCCGGCGGTCGGCGCTCTGGTCAGCCGGGTCCCTGGGTTTCTCGATCCGGAAGGCTGGGTGGCCCGGCCCGAAAGGAGGCCCCCCACGAGCTGAGGGCCTTGCCAGTGCCCTCAGTCGCGGAAAGTAGTCGGACCGTCGCGTCCCGTCCAGTCGCCCGGACCGGAGGCAGCACCGTTCGCCGGCTACGTTGGCAGTCCCCAGTACGCCGGATCGCCGAGCACGGTGCTCGCCGCCGCGGTCTGGAGCGCGCGTGTCTCGCCGCTCGGAAGACCGTCGCTGTAGCCCAGCCCGACCGGGCTCCGCTGGAAGATGGTGGCGTAGAAGACGCAGGCCGCCAGGTAGGTGCCGCTCACCGTGGGGTGGCTCCCGTCCGGCTGCCACATCTCCGGATGGGATGCCGCATCCACGACCGTCTCCCAGGCGGCGCCGACCGGGGCCACCGGGACGGCAAGCTCGTCCGCGATCCCCATGTAGCCGGCGTCGATGGCGGCCTGCATGCTCGCGTAGTCCGGAAGCCCCTCCTCCGGCCAGCCGTCCTCATGGGCGAAGGTGAGGTAGAAGAGGGGCTCGGCGCCCTGCGCCCGGACCATCGCGACCAGCTTGGTCGCCGCCGGATACATCATGTCGGTCCGGTCCGCGGCCAGTGATGGGATCTGACTCTGCTCCTGCAGCACCACGTCGGCCCATCGCTCGGAATCGATCTGCGGTGCCGTCTCGGAGGCCGAGAGATGCTCGGCGAGGGTCCAGCCCCCCTCATCCAGCGCGCCGGTCTGAACGCGGTGACCGCCCGCCCAGGCGAGGTCGGCGAAGGTGTCGGGAAGGTCGTTGACGGAGGTGTAGCTGTTGCCGATGAAGAGGACCCGGGTGCAGGTCGTGCCGGGAAGGCTGCATCCCGGGTTGCCCCAGAGACCGAGCTGGGGCATGGGGAAGAAGGCCAGGGCCAGGGTGGCGACGATGGCCGTCACGAGCCCCCAACGGAGCCAGCGCGCGCCCCTGTGCGAGGGGGTGGAGGGGGAGAGGTCGACGTCGATGCTTGACGTGGGCATCGGAGCGCCGGGGGGCGAGGCGGCGTCCGCGTCGGTGGTCGAGGCACCGCACTGCGGACAGCTCGCGAGGGTGCGAGGAAACCAGGTCCAGCACCTGGTGCAGACTCTGTCGGCCACGGCGAGGCGAGGATGGCACCGGCCCGAGGAGGGCAGGCCCGCCGCCATCGCTTCATCACAGCTTCGAGTCGCGCGAGCCGGCTGACCGGACATGCGGTCAGCCGCGCTCACGCCGCCTGTACCCGGTGGCCCTCCCCGGAACCTCAGCTGGCGATCGCGTCAGGAGCAAGTCGCGTTCCCAGGGCGACGACGGCCAGCAGGATCACCGCCACCGCGAGAGAGGCGGTGACCTGCCCGCGAAGGATCAGCACGGCGCCGACCAGCGCCCCGCCGCGCATCGCGGCGATGGAGATGAGACGGCGGCCGGCTCGGGATCCGGTCCCCCCCGCCGCACGCGTGTCGGCGGCGATCCCGGTGAGGGTCAAGGTCAGCACGGTGGTGGTGAGATCGGGGACGGCCAGACCACGGGCGGTCGCGTTCTGGACGCCCATGGCGACGGCCAAGACGGCGACGACGGCGTACGGGGCGTCCGGGCCGCGTCCGCGGGTCACGGGACCCCATGAGAGGATGGTAGGGAAGCCCTCCCGGCCGAGAGCCCCGCCGCCGGGAGGCGAGGAGGTTTGCCATGGAAGACGCCGACGTCCTGCGGCACATCGAACGGCTGGTCGGAGAGGAGGACGCGCTCTACGCGCACACGGCGGATGGCCATGGGATGGACGGAGAGGAGCAGCGCCGGCTTCGCGAGGTGCAGGTCCACCTCGACCAGTGCTGGGACCTGCTCCGCCAGCGCCAGGCCCGGCGCGAATTCGGTGAGGACCCGGGGGCGGCATCGGTGCGTTCCGCAGAGACGGTGGAGGGCTACACCGGCTGACCGGCATGCCTCACTCGGTCGGGCCGCCCAGCCAGCCGCGCCGGCGGAAGAGGTAGAGGAGCCCGGCGGCCGCGACCAGCTCGAGCCCGATCCCGAACACCCAGAAGGACCACGGCTGGGTCAGCACGTGGCCGGTGAGAAGGGTGAAGTTCTGGCCGAAGAACCCGGTGAGGAAGCTGAGCGGCAGGAAGACGGTGGCGATGATGGTGAGCTGCTTCATGACCCCGTTGAGCCGGTTGGAGACGGTGGAGAGGTGGGTGTCCATGGCTCCGGTGAGCAGGTCGCGGTAGGAGTCGACCAGGTCGCTGATCCGGATCAGGTGGTCGTAGAGATCGCGGAAGTAGCGCTCGTCGTCCTGGGTCATCCCCTCCAGGAGGTTCATCCCCGAGAGCAGCCGGGCAAACATGTCGCGTTCGGGGGTCACGACTTTGCGGAGGCTGACGAGCGTCCTCTTCATCGCGAACAGCTCGCCGAGCTGGGCCTCGGTGGGCTGCTTCAGGATTGCGTCCTCCAGGGCGTCGATCCGGTCGTCGAGCTTGGCCAGCACCGGGAAGTAGGTGTCCACCAGCTCATCGACGATCAGGTAGAGGACGGACACCCCCGGGGATGAGCCCGCCGCCGCCCGGTGCCTGGCGGCGCGCCGGCGCACGCCGTCGAAGATGCCCCCGTCGCTGTGATGCACGGTGACCACGTGCTGGGCCGAGAAGAAGACGTGCACCTCGCAGGTGACCGAGGTCCCCGGAGCCGCCAGGGCTCCATGGAGGACCAGGTAGGTGAAGCCGTCGAAGTCGTCGACCTTGGGACGCTGGCCGAAGTGCTCGGCGTCCTCCACTGCGAGCGGATGGAAGCCGAAGCCCTGGAGCAGCAGCTGGCTCGAGTCGGCGTCCAGGCCCTCCAGGTCAAGCCAGAAGAACGCTGTGCCGCCGAGCCGCTCCTTCACCGTGTCGAGGGTGGCCTCGACGGTCTGGCCGTCGGCGTCGGTGAGCTTGCCGTGCATGGCAGGAATTCTCCGCGCCAGGGGGCCGGTGCCGCCGCGCCACGTCGGAGCGGCGGCACCCGAATCCCTGCGCGGGTCAGTCGTGGCTCGGCAACGCCTCGCCGGTCTCGAGCAGGCTCTTGAGGTTGCTGACCACCCAGCTCCAGCCCGAAGCCACCTCGGCGTAGCTGGCGTCCTCGGATTCGAACTCATGGATCACCGTCAGCTTGCTGACCCTGCCGTCCTCGGAGGCGATCTCCCAGGTGACCTGGCTCGTCGCGTCGTCCGCGAACCTCGGGTCGTAGCGGAGGCGCCAGCTGTGGACCAGGCGGTGCGGCGGGTCCGCCTCGATGATCTCCCCCTCCACCATCACCGCGGAACGGTCACCGGTGAAATGGGTGAGCTTCGCCTTCGGCTGGAATGTGGACTCGACGTAGCTCCCGTAGAAGTACCGCGTGGTGAACTCCGGAGAGGTGATCGCCTGCCAGACCCTCTCGGGGCTGGCGTTGATGTAGACCTGGTAGACCTGGGTGGGCTTGGTCGCGGACGGGGACATGTGGGCTCCTCCTTCATCGAGCACCGCCTTGAGGTCGACGAGCGCCGCCGCCCTCTCACGGGTGTACTTGCCGACCCATCGGTCGGCGATCAGTTGGACCGGGACGGCGTTGAGGAAATGGAGCTTCTCGCGGCCCGCGCGCCGGGTCACGACCATCCCCGCCCCCTCCAGGACCCGGAGGTGCTTCATGACCCCGAAGCGGCTCATCTCCACGCCCTCGAGCAGCTCGGTGAGCGTGCGGCCGTCGCGCTCGAAGAGCCGGTCGAGAAGGTGGCGCCGCGTGGGATCGGCCAGCGCCCGGAAGACCCTGTCGTCGTCCATGACCATGAGCATAAGTTACTCTTTGGTCACGTGTCAACAAGGTCACATGGGCAGGTCGCCCGCTTCGCCATTCCTCCTGGCTTCTGCCCGAGCGCCCGGAGAGGGCGGCTGCCGCCTGCAGCTGCGACCAGCCCGTCACCGCCCCCCAACCCCTTTGCCCTGGAGGCGGTCCTGGCGACCGGTGGGTGGCGACCTCGCTGAGCTCGGCGCCGGGACGGGGGTGGAAGTACCGCCCCTGCGCGCCTCATGAGCAGTTGAGGACTTTTGTGTCCTTAACCCGTTCGGAGGCCACGGGCCCCCCTTCTCCGCGATCGGACGAAGTGATGCGTTCGGCGCCAGCGCGTGTTTGGGGTGTTGCTGGCCCCCGAGGGGCGATCCGGCGATGGAGGATCGCCCGCCAAAGCCCAGGCGGGCGATCCCCAGACGCCCCCGTCAGGCCGCCGCCCCGGCCTCCTCGGGCTCACCCGGCCGCAACCGCGCGGCGCTCTGGGCGCGCAGCGCGGTGATGCCCGGCACGAAGAGGGCCGCGATGGCACCCAGGGCCAGCACGCCGCTGCCGACCAGGACGGCAGGCTGCAGCCCGGCCACGAACTGGACCGGGGTCGCGTACCCACCCGCGTGGGAGAAGACCGCGGCCAGGACGGCGATCCCGAAGACCCCGCCGACCTCGCGGATCGCGTTGTTGGCCCCCGAGGCCTGACCCGCCTCGTGCCGGCGCACCGAGGAGAGCACGGCATTGGCGGCGGGCGCGAAGACCAGCGCCATCCCGGTCCCGGCAAGGATGAAGGGGACGATGACCGACGCATACGCCATCCCCGGCGAGAGCGCCCGGTCGATCCAGACCAGCGCGATCGCCTGCAGGGTCAGCCCGACCGCCATCAGCGGCCGGCTTCCCACCCGGTCCGAGAGGATTCCCGCCACCGGCGCGACCAGGATCGGCATGCCGGTCCAGGGGAGGGTGCGCAGCCCCGCCTGCAGCGCGCTGTAGTGCTGAGCGGTCTGGAAGAACTGGGCCAGCAGGAAGACCGAGCCGAACATCCCGAAGTACATGGCGAAGGCGACGGCGTTGGTGGCGGAGAAGGCCCGACTGCGGAAGAAGCGCATCGGCAGCATCGGTGCCGGGGAGCGCAGCTCCCAGACGGTGAACGCAACCAGGAGGGCGCCGCCGCCCAGCATGGCGCCGAGCACGGTGCCGCTCCCCCAGCCGATGGCGTTGGCCCGGACCAGCCCGTAGACGATGCCGAAGAGGCCACCGGTGGCGAGCACCAGCCCGGGAATGTCGAAGGTGCGGTTGGGGCCCCGGCTCTCGGTCAGCCGGAGGACCGCGAGGGGACCGACCACCAGGCCGACCGGCACGTTGATCCAGAAGATCCAGTGCCAGGAGATGCCGCTGATCACGGCTCCGCCGATGACCGGGCCCAGGGCGACGCCGAGGCCGCTGATGCCCGACCAGATGCCGAGCGCGACACCGCGCCGGCCGGCGGGAAAGGCCTCGGAGAGGAGGGTCAGGGTGAGGGGCATGACCACGGCACCGCCGGCGCCCTGGAAGGCGCGGGCGGCGATCAACGCCCCGGCGTTCGGGGCCAGGGCGGCCGCCGCCGAGCCGAGCGTGAAGATGCCAAGTCCTACGACGAACATCCGGCGCCGGCCGAAGCGGTCACCGAGTGCCGCCCCGGAGAGCAGCAGCACGGCGAAGCTCAGGGTGTAGGCGTTGACCGTCCATTCCAGCGAGGCGATGTCGACGTGGAACTGGAGCCGGATGCTGGGCAGGGCGAAGGTCACCACCAGGTTGTCGAGAGTGACCATGAAGAGCGCCAGCGACACCAGGGCCAGGGTCCAGCCGGTCCGGCTGGGCGTGGCGTCCCTGGAGGGGTCGGCACCTCGGGAGGGCGCGGCGATCCGGGTGGGGGCAGGGGACATGGGGGCTCTCCTTATTGATTTATCCATCATTTTGCAGGGGAAAAAAAGGGGTCCCGCCCTGTCTCAGCCGGCGGCGGGTGGGGTCGGCGGGTTGGTCGGGTGGTCCGCGCCTCCGTGCTTCGCCTCCCAGAGCGGTGCGCAGAGCTCGGGGATTCCGAGGACCGTGGTGATGTTGGCGAGCATGCCGGCCGCGAAGAACTCGGCCACCTCGCGCGGCGTCGCCGTGCTGAGGCGGGCGACATCCTGGGCGAGGGTCCGGAAGCTGCTCGAGACGTGAGCATGGATCTCTGCGTCCGCGGTCGCCGCATACGCCTGCAGCTGCATCAGGAGCTCGTAGCGGTCGGCGATCAGCTCCGGATAGGCCATGCCCATCTGGCCGAGCGCCTCAGCCGGGCTCTGGGCACCGCGCGCCGCTTCGCGGAACGTCGCTCGGATTCGCCCCTCGACCCGGTCATAGGCGGCCATGAAGAGGTCGCGCTTGTTGGGGAAGAGCGCGTAGATGTAGGGCTGGCTGATGCCGGCGCGCTCGGCGATGGCGGCCGTGCTCGCCGCCTCGTAGCCCCGCTCGGCGAACTCGCGGATGGCGGCCTCGATCACCTGCTCGCGGCGTTCCTCCGAGGTCTGGCGCAGGCGGGCGGCTTCACGAGGGGTCATGCCGAGATTATTGATTGGCCTATCACAAAAGTCAACCCCTCAAGGGATGGGCTTCCGAAGGCGGGGATGCCGGCCGGGAAACGGGATGCGGCGCTCCTCCGTGCCCGAGGTCAGCCCATGGCGGCGAGCACCGCCACGAGCCGATCGCAGGCGCCCCTCACCCCGTGCCGGGCGGCCAGCGCCGCGACTGTGACGGGGTCGGCGGGGTAGCGGTCGCGCCGTCCCTCCGGGAGCATGATGGGCAGGTGGAGCACCGGCTCGACGACCCGGATCGCCCGGACGAGGTAGTCGCGATCGGCCTCATCGAGCCTCGCGTCGCGGACGATCTCCGCCACCCCACCGTGGCGTCGGATCAGCTCGGCAGCCTTCGCGGGGCCCACCCCGCGCAATCCGGGCAGCCCATCGGAGGGATCGCCGCGGAGCACCGCGAAATCCGCGTAGCGGCGGCCGGGGACTCCGTAGCGGCGGGTCACCTCCGCCTCGTCCACCACCGCCAAGCCCCCCTTCTCGGGGTAGAGCACCCGCACCCGCGGGTCCTCGACGAGGGCGAAGAGGTCGCGGTCGCCGCTCACCACCTCGACCGTCCCCGCGGTGAGCGCGCTCCAGGTGGCGATGACGTCCTCGGCCTCGTGGTCGGCCACCCCGACCTGGTCGACACCGATGGCGCGGAGGATCTCGGCGATGACGTCCATCTGCGGAGCGAGGTCGGGAGGCATCGGCTCGGCCACCCGGTGCGCCTTGTAGCTGGGAATGAGCGCGACCCGCCAGTCCGGTCGCCAGTCCCGATCGCTCGCCACCGCCAGCCGACTGGGTCGGCGCTGGGTGACCAGCCGGGCGAGCGCGTCGAGGAAGCCGCGGACCGCGTTGATGGGCTGCCCGTCGGGCCCGCGAACGCTGGCCGGTACGCCATAGAAGGCGCGGAAGATCATGCTGGAGCCGTCGATCAGGAGCCAATCGCAGCTCACCTGCCCACCACCGCATCCCGGGCCGCCACGCTCGGCAGCGTAGCGAGAGGGTGGGTGCGCTCGCCATCGATCTGAACCCCGGGGTATCTCGCCGTCATCGAGGCGGTCGCGCCCGCCCGAGCCGCGACCGGGGCCGCCAAACCCGGGAAGGGGTGGCCCGGGTCAGCGTCTGAGGGAGGCTCGGGAGGCCGGTGGCTGGAGCGGCAGCCGAACCACGCGCGCGCCGTCCTCGGCGGCGGTCTCGACGCGGCGGGCATCGAGGAGCTCCAGAAGGGCGTCGCCGTCCATGGGGCGGGCGAGGTGGAAGCCCTGCGCCCACTGCCGGGGGAAGTCCTCGAGCGCGCGGAGATCGTCCATCTCCTCGACCCCCTCTGCGACCACCGTGAGCCCGAGGCTGTGGCCGAAGGCGAAGATGGCGCGGGAGAGTCCGCCGCCGTCGCGCGACGAGCTGAGGGTGGTGGTGAACGCCCGGTCGATCTTGATGATGTCGACCGGGAAGTCGCGAAGCCGGCTGAGCGACGAGTGCCCGGTGCCGAAATCGTCCAGTGCGATCCGGATGCCCAGCTCGCGCAGCTGGCGCAGGCGCCCGATCGCGCCCTCGATCTCGTCGATGGCCAGGCTCTCGGTCATCTCGAGGATCAGGCACCAGGGTGACAGGCCGGTCCGGGTGAGGACGCTCTGCACGTCGTCGATGAAGGCTCCCCTCTGGAGCTGCTTGGCGGAGACGTTCACGGCGACCGCGATGTCGCTCCTCGATCCGTGCTCGGGCCAGCGGCGAGCCTCAGCGCAGGCCTGCTCGAGCACCCAGAGACCGATCGGACCGATCAGGCCGGTCTCCTCGGCGAGGGGGATGAAGTCGATCGGCTGCACGAGGCCGCGGCGGGGGTGACACCAGCGGAGCAGAGCCTCGGCGCACACCACCTCGCCGGAGGGGATGTCGAAGATCGGCTGATACTGGACGACCAGCTCGTCGCGGGGCAGGGCTCGGTGGAGGTCGGCCTTGAACTCGTGCCGGCT
>JBEKAP010000050.1:0-11887 GCA_050015875.1 Candidatus Dormibacteria bacterium
AGAAGGGCGCCGCGATCATCCGCGGGCTGGGCCTTCGTGTTCGTGCTGCTCACCCCAACTCGCCCCGCAGCTGGCGCTACGAGACGGTGTTCAAGGACATGGCCACTCTCATGCAGACCGCCAGCCGGCTGGCGGACGCCCTGCACGGGGTCATCGTGATGAAGGGGCGGTTCGGGATCAACGGTGGCACCGATCGGGAGTCCAACTCGCTCCCCGCCATCCGTGCCGACTCCGTGCTCCCCGGAATGACGATGTTCGATGAGGGCTGCGGCTACGACATCGTCGTTGACGTCGAGCGCATCGGTGGACGGACGCAGGTGTTCGACCTGGACGTCGAGCGCACCCATAATCTCATCGCCAACGGCCTGATCACCCACAATTCGGTCTACCGCTTCCGTGGCGCCGACATCCGCAACATCCTCGAGTTCCAGAAGGACTTCCCCGACGCCCACGTGGTGACCCTGGAGCAGAACTACCGCTCCAGCCAGCCCATCCTCGACACCGCCCATGCCGTGATCCGGGTCAATCAGGATCGCGCCGCGAAGCGGCTCTGGACCGAGCGTGGCGGCGGCGAGCCGGTGCGCCTGATCCCCGTCTACGACGAGCAGGAGGAGGCGCTCACCGTCTGCGGCGAGATCGAGAGGCTGATCGGCAACGAGTCGTACTCGCTCTCAGATTTCGCCGTCCTCTACCGGACCAATGCGCAGTCCCGGGCCTTCGAGGATGTGCTCCTCCGCCGCGGCATCCCCTACCGTCTGGTGGGTGGCCTCCGTTTCTACGAGCGCAAGGAGGTCAAGGACGTCCTCGCCTACCTGCGCCTGGTCGCCAACCCCCGCGACCCGGTGGCCTTCGGCCGGATCGTCAATGTTCCCCGGCGCAAGATCGGGGATCGCAGCGTCGCCGAGCTGGAGCGGATCGCGCGCAAGCGCCAGATCTCGCCCTTCGAGGCGGTCCAGCACATGGGGGAGGAGGCCGAGCTGGGGGCGGCCGCTCTCCAGGCGCTGGCCGGCTTCGGCAAGCTCATCGCCGGCCTCGGTGAGCAGAGCCTGCGCCTCCCGATCCCGCGCCTCCTGGAACGGGTCGTCGAGGAGACCGGCTACCAGTCGATGCTCCGCGACGGCACTCCCGAGGGGGAGGAGCGCTGGGCCAATGTCACCGAGCTGGTCGGCTACTCGGAGGAGTACGAGGACGTGCCGCCCCCGGACGGTCTCCACCAGTTCCTGGAGAACGTCGCCCTGGTCTCCGACGTGGACAGCCTGGACGACACCAAGAGTGGCGTCACCCTGATCACCCTCCACCAGGTGAAGGGCCTGGAGTTCCCGGTCGTCTTCCTGGCCGGGATGGAGGAGGGGCTGCTGCCCCACGTCCGGGCGCTGGAGGAGGGCGACGAGGGGATCGCCGAGGAGCGCCGCCTCACTTACGTAGGGGTGACCCGGGCCCAGCAGCGGCTCTACCTCCTCCACGCCTTCCGCCGCCACCTCTACGGCAGCGCCCAGACCTCGCAGGCGTCGCGCTTCCTGGCCGACATCCCGCCCGAGACGCTCACCGTGGTGCGCCGGCCGGGAGGGCCACCCGTGACGGCGCCGCGCCAGCCCGGCGCGGTCCGCGAGGCAGTCCACGCCCACGCGGTGCGGGCCAACCCGGTCGAGATCGCGCCCCAGCGGTACTCGGCGGGGATGCGCGTCGAGCACCCCAAGTACGGGAGCGGCACCATCCTCAAGAGCACCATGACCCGGGCCGGTGAGGAGGTCGTGATCCGCTTCGACGAGGCGGGGATGAAGATCTTCGCGGTCGCCGACGCCAAGCTCTTCCCGGCCGGGGGCTGAGGCATCCGGTTCCGGCAAGGAAAACCCCAAGCGCGTCGCGCGTTGCAGGAGCGTGGGCCGCCTCCCGGACCCCTTGTCTCCTCGACCCGTTAAGGACACTTCTGTCCCAAAGGCCCCGGGAGAGGGTGGGGGCCACCGCGGTGGGGGCGGTCGGCCTCGAGCCCGGCTTCCCGGCCGGTCAGTCCTCCGACCGCGGCCCGGGTTCGGCCATCGTGATCAGGGTCAAACCATCGGCGATCGGTACGATCACGGACTCCGTGCGCGGATCCACCAGCACGTGCTCGTTGAACTCGCGCATGAGGTGGGTCCGCTCGTCCGGCTCGGCCGTCCCGGCCACCCAGCCGCGGTGCAGCACGTTGTCGACCGCCATCAGCCCGGCCGTTGCCATCCGTGGCACCAGGGCCTCGTAGTAGGCGATGTACTCGCTCTTCTCGGCGTCGATGAAGGCGAAATCGAAGAGCGGTCCGAGGGGCAGGCGGGCGATCGTCTCCAGCGCGGGGGCGAGGCGCAGCTCGATGCGGCCGGTCAGGCCCGCCCGCTCCCAGTAGCGGCGGGCCATCGACGTCCATTCCTCGTTGATATCGCAGCAGAGCAGCCGTCCCCCCGGCGGCAGCGCCCGAGCGATGCAGAGGGACGAGTAGCCGGTGAACGTGCCCACCTCGATCGCGCGACCCGCCCCGCAGAGCCGCACCAGCAGGCGCAGCAGCGCCCCCTCGTCGGGGCTGATCTGGAGGTCGAGCTCCGGGTAGGTCCGGCGGGTCTCCTCGACCAGCTCCTCGGCCAGCGGGTCCGACGGCTTGGCGTGGGCGGTCAGGTACGCGCTGATCCGCGAGTCGAGGAAGGCCGACGCATGAGCCATCTGGGAGAAAGGTAGCAGCCCGGGGTCGCGACACCGGACAATCGGTGGATCCGATGACCGACACCCCGACCGGGCTGAATTCCGAAGAGGCCAATCACCGCGCCGCCGAGCTCAGGCGGGTGCTGGAGCACCACGCCCACCTCTACTACGTCGCCGACTCCCCGGAGATCACCGACGCCGAGTACGACAGGCTCTTCCGTGAGCTGGTCGACCTGGAGACCCGGTATCCCGAGCTGCTGACGGCGGATTCACCCACCCAGCGGGTGGGTGGCGCCCCCGCGGACGCCTTCTCCAAGTACCGGCACCGGACTCCGATGCTCTCGCTCGCGAATGCCTTCTCCCTGGAGGAGGTCGCGGCCTTCCGCCGCCGCATTCAGCGTGATGTGCCCGGAGTCGACCGCTTCGTCTGCGAGCTGAAGATCGACGGACTGGCCATGTCGCTCACCTACCGCGACGGCGAGCTGGTGACCGGCGCGACCAGGGGCGACGGCGTCGAGGGCGAGGACGTCACCGCCAATGTGCGCACCATCCGCTCCGTTCCGGTCCGCCTCCGCAGCGTCCCGGCGGGCCTGCCCCGCGAGTTCGAGGTGCGCGGCGAGGTGTACATGCCCAAGCCCAGCTTCGCGGCCCTCAACCAGCAGCTGGAGGAGGACGGCAAGCAGACCTATGCCAACCCGCGCAACGCCGCGGCCGGGGCGGTGCGCCAGCTCAACCCCACGGTGACCGCGGGCCGGGGCCTGCAGACGTTCATGTATCAGCTGGACCCGCCCGGTCCCGCCCGCTCCCAGACCGAGGTCCTGGCCCTGCTCGCGGAGATGGGCTTCCGCGTCAATCCCAATTGCCGGGAGGTGGATGGCGACGGGATCGCCGACTACCTGGAGCGCTGGCAGGACGCCCGGCACGACCTCGACTACGGGACCGACGGGGTCGTGATCAAGGTCGCGGAGCGGGAGACGCGGGTTCAGGACATCCTGGTCAACGTCGGGCGGACCGGGACCTGCACCCCGGTGGCATTCCTCGACGCGGTGCTGATCGCCGGCTCCACGGTGCAGCGCTGCACCCTGCACAACGAGGACGAGGTGGCCCGCAAGGACGTCCGCGCCGGCGACACCGTGGTCGTGCACAAGGCCGGCGACGTGATCCCCGAGATCGTCCGCGTGGTGCTGGAGAAGCGCCCCGCGAACGCCGCCCCCTGGGTGCCGCCGACGACCTGCCCGGTCTGCGCCTCGGAGCTCGTCCGCGAGGAGGGAGAGGTGGCCCGCCGCTGCGTCTCTCCGCTCTGTCCGGCGCAGCGCTGGGAGCGGCTCATCCACTTCGCGGGCCGATCGTCCCTGGACATCGAGGGGATGGGTCCGATGGTGATCGCCGCCCTCATCGAGGCCGGCTACGTCGAGGACGCCGCCGACTTCTTCCGGCTGACCCGGGAGCAGGTGCTGACCCTCGACCGCTTCGCTGACCGCTCCGCCGACAACCTGATCGCGAGCATCGCCGCCCGCCGGCGGGTGCCACTGCACCGGCTGCTCAACGCCCTCGGCGTGCCCCACGTGGGCGAGCACACCGCCCTGGTGCTCGCCACTCACTTCCGGACGCTGGACCGGCTGGCCGCCGCCACCCGGGAGGAGCTGCTGGAGGTCGAGGGTTTCGGTCCGACCATGGCCGAGGCCGTCGCCCGCTGGTTCCACGGTGAGGACGGGAGGAGGTTTCTGGCCAGGCTCGCCGAGGTAGGGGTGGAGGCGGAGCCTCCGCCGGCGGTGGGTGAGGGGCCGTGGACCGGTCAGACCTGGGTGCTCACCGGTTCACTCGTGGCGATGCCGCGCCCCGACGCGGAGGAGCGCATTCGCCGGCTGGGCGGCAACCCGGGATCCAGCGTGAGCCGCAAGACCCACACGGTGGTCGCCGGTCCGGGCGCCGGCGGCAAGCTGGAGAAGGCGCAGCGACTCGGAGTCCGGGTGATCGACGAGTCCGAGTTCCTGGCGGAGCTGGCGGCGGCGGAGGGGGAGGGCTCAGGCGACGCGGCTCGCTGAGGACCGGGCCCGTCCCTGAGGAGATCGTCTCCGGGGATTTCCAGGAGGCCCGTTCATCTGCGAGGATGGCCCCGCCATGCGCCTCGCCCTCACGCTCCGCTCGTCCACCGGCAGCCGTCACTGCCTCGTCAGCGCCGACGCCTCGACCTCGGTGGGCGGTCTCTTCTCAGATTGGGACGTCCCCGTCTTCTCGGGGTCGAGCCTCGTCGATCGTGCCGCCCCGCTGGCCGACAGCCCGGTCCGCCAGGGGTCCATCCTGGACCTCGGCGCGCGGCGGTCACGGCCGTCCGTGCCCGCGCCCGGGCAGCCGTGCCTGCTGGTGGTGGCCGGGCCCGCCACCGGCGCCTGGGCCCCCCTCGCCGCGGGGATCACCGAGGTGGGCCGCGCCGCGCCGATCCGCCTCGGCGACCGGAGCGTCTCGCGTACCCACTTTCGCCTGATCGTCGGCGACGACGGCGGGGTCGCCGTCGAGGACTGCGGCTCCCGGAACGGCACCCAGCTCGACGGCAAGCCACTGACCGGGTCACGCGCGCTCGATCCCGGTGATCTGATCAGCGCCGGCAGCTCACAGCTCACCGTCGTGGCCGCTCCACCGGCCGATGCTGCCCTGACGCCGGCCGGGGACGGCTGCCTCGACTTCAGCCGCCCGCCCCGCATCCGTCCCCTTCGGCCGGTCGCGAACATCGTGCTGCCCCGCCCCCCGGTTGCGCCGAGCCGGGCTCCCGTGCAGATCTTCGCGATGCTGACGCCGGTGCTCGCGGCGGGCGCGATGGCGTTGATCTCTCACCAGATCGCCTTCCTCGCCATCGCCGGGCTCACCCCGGTGATGGGTGTCGGCACGCTGCTGTCCAACCGCAGAAGCGGTGCCACCAGCCATCGCAAGCAGATGGAGCGTTACCGGGAGCGGCGAGCGCAGGTGAGTGACGAGATCCAGCAGGCGCTGCGCGACGAACGGGCCCGGCTTCGCGATGCCCATCCCGATCCCGGAACCGCCCTGCTGCGGGCGGTCATGTCCTCCAGCCGGCTCTGGGAGCGGCGCCCGGAGGATGACGACTTCCTCACCGTCCGCGTCGGCACCGGGACCCTCCACCCGTCGCTCACGGTCTCCGGCGGAGGCGAGGAGGGCGAGGGCGAGGAGCCCGAGCCGGCGCTCCTCACCGAGGCGCCGGTCACCCTCCCGCTCCGGCCGTGCCACGCCCTGGGGATCGCCGGAGAGCGAGGCGCGGCCCGCGACCTCGCCCGCGCGATCGTGGCGGCCCTGGTCACCGCGCACAGCCCGCGCGACCTGCTGGTCACGGTCATCACCGACCCCGCTGCCGAGGTGGCCTGGGAGTGGGTGCGCTGGCTCCCCCATTGCCGGCCCGACAGCCCCAACCTGGCGCTCTGCCGGATCGGCAACGACCCCACCACCGCCGCCGCTCGGGTGGGCGAGCTCGCCGACGTCCTCGGCCAGCGGGTCGCCCGGGCGCAGGAGCGCCGGGGCATGGGGCCCGCGGTGGTCGACGGGCCGGCCCATCTGGTCGTTCTCGACGGTTCGTACCAGCTGCGCCAGGACCTATCCGTCAGCCCCCTGATCGACGCGGGCGGCGAGTACGGGATCCACTTCCTCTGCCTCGACGATCTGCCCACCCAGCTCCCCGAGCGATGCGAGGCCGTCGTCGACCTGCATACGGAGCGGGCGGAGGGAGGGGCGAGCCTGAGGCGTACCGGGGAGCCCCTCCTGGACGGCATCCGGGCCGACTGCATGGGCTCCGAAGCCGCCGAGACGCTCGCTCGCGCGCTCGCCCCGCTGCGCGACAGCGGGGCCCAGCAGACCGGAGGTCGCCTCCCCGCGTCGGTGCGCCTGCTCGAGCTGCTGAGACTGGACCCCCCCACGCCCCAGCTCGTCGGCGCGCTCTGGACCCGGGGCCGGACCACCGCGGTCCCGATCGGTCTCGACGCCGACCGCCCCTTCCTCCTCGATCTCGCCCAGGGTCCGCACATGCTCGTGGGCGGGACGACGGGTGCCGGCAAGAGCGAGCTGCTCCAGACCATCGTGGCCTCGCTGGCCGCCCACAACCGTCCCGACCGGATGGTCTTCGTGCTCATCGACTACAAGGGAGGCGCGGCCTTTCGCGGTTGTGCGGACCTGCCTCACACGGTGGGCCTGGTCACCGACCTCGACGCCGCCTCCGTGGAGCGCGCCCTGGTCTCGCTGCGCGCCGAGTTGCAGCGGCGCAAGGCGGTGCTGGACGCCGCCGACAAGCCGGACATCCTCCGCTACTGGGACGCGATCGGCGACCGTCGCGATGTCGACCCGCTTCCCCGGCTGGTCCTGGTCGTGGACGAGTTCAAGGTGATGGCCGACGCTTTGCCCGATCAGCTCAAGGCTCTCGTCGACATCGCCGCCCAGGGCCGTTCGCTCGGCGTCCACCTGATCCTCGCCACCCAGCGCCCCGCCGGCGCGGTCACCGGCGACATGCGTGCCAACGTCAACCTCAGCATCGCGTTGCGGGTGGCGACCGACCAGGACTCCCTGGATGTGATCGGGGTGCCCGACGCCGCCCGACTCTCCCCTGAGCACCCCGGGCGTGCCTACCTGCGGGTGGGGACGGCCCGGCCCGTGGCCTTCCAGGCCGCCCGCGTCGGGGGCCTGCGCCCGGGCGTCCGCCCCCGGGAGGACAGCGTCCTGGTGCGCGAGGTCGCCTGGCGCGACGTCGGCAGACCACTCCCCGTCGCCGACGCTCCCGCGCCCTCCCCTGACGACCCCACCGACCTCTCGGTGCTCGTCGAGGCGATCCGCGGAGCGGCCATCGCCTCCGCGGTGACCGCGCCCGCCCCGCCCTGGCAACCTCCGCTGCCGAGCGACCTCCCGCTCGGCGAGGTCGAGCCGGTGGAGCCCCTCTGCCTCGCCTACGGCCGGCTCGACCTGCCCGGCGAGCAGCGCCAGATCGCCGCCGTCCACGACCTCGTCCGCCAGGGTCACCTGCTGGTGGCCGGCGCGCCACGCTCGGGCCGGACCACCCTGCTCCGGACGCTGGCCGCCGCCGCGGTCGCGACGCCGCTCGCCGACCTTCACGTCTACGCCATCGACTGCGGGGGCGGCGGGCTCGCCGCGCTCGCATTGCTCCCCCAGTGCGGGGCGGTGGTGACCCCGGCCGACCCGGATCGGGTCAACCGTCTCCTGGGCCGGCTGAGCCGGGAGCTGACGGCGCGCCTCCAGCGGCTGGCCGCCGCGGGGTGCAGCGACCTTGCCGAGCTGCGAGCGACCGGCGTGGCGGACCCGCCCCCCTTCGTCCTCCTCCTCATCGACCGCTATGACGCCTTCGTCTCCCAGTTCGAGGGCCAGGACGGTGGGAGGCTCGTGACCGATGTCCAGCAGCTGATCCAGAACAGCCTCTCCGCCGGCTTCCGGCTCGTCCTGACCGGGGATCGCAGCCTGGTCACGGGCCGGATCGGGGGGATGGTCGAGGCCAAGCTGATGCTGCGGATGGCGGACCGCACCGACTACGCGGTGGTGGGCATCCCGGTGCGCACCCTCCCCACCGAGATCCCCGCCGGGCGGGCCTTCCGCATCCCCGGGGGTGCCTCCGTCCAGGTGGCCCATCCGGGCCCGACGGCGGACGGCGCCGTGCAGGGCACCGCCATCCGGGAGCTCGCTCAGCGAGCGGCTCGAGATGGGGGCCGAGGGCCCTTCCGGGTGGACCCCCTTCCCCTCCAGATCACGTTCGCCGAGGCGCTGCGCCTGCCGCGGACGGGCGATGGCGCCCTCGCCGGGGTGGGCGGCGACGAGCTGTCCCAGATCCGGGTCGACTCCCCCGCGGTCCTGGTCCTCGGCCCCAATGGCTCCGGGCGGAGCACCTCGCTGGCCACCCTGGCCGCCTCGCTCGCCGGCTCCGGTGACCACCGGCTGATCGTCATCACCCCGCGCCGCTCGCGGCTGCCCCAGCTCCTCGGCGGGCTGGCGGGGATGTCCGCCTTCGGCCCTGACGACCTCGACAGCCCCCAGCTCGCCGAGGCTCTCGGCGCCGTCGGTCCCGGTTCGGTGGTCGTGGTCGACGACGCCGAGCTGCTCGTCGAGCATGCGCTCGCCCCTCGGCTGCTGGCCGTCCTGCGCACCATCCGCGATGGGGGAGCGACCTTCCTCGCCGCCGCGGCGCTGGACGAGGCGGGGGGCGGCTTCCGCGGGATCGTGCCCGAGCTGCGCAAGTTCAAGTGCGGGGTGCTGCTCGCCCCCACCCAGGTGTTGCAGGGCGACATCCTCGGCACCCGCCTGCAGCGCTCGATGGTGGGGAGCACGATCCCGATGCGCGCCGTGGTGATCGATCAGGGCAGCGCCGCCACGGTGCAGGTCCCGGTGCTCGCGTAGCCGCAGCCCCGGCCGCCCCGCCTCCCACTCGGACTGCTGGGCTCGGCGTACGACCGCCTGACTCCGGGATCCATCGTGCAACAGGGGAGCGCTACCCGTTGTGGACCCTGCCGCTCTCCTGATACGGTGCGGTCCTCCCCTCGTGCATGAGGCGCCCGGGCGCGAAGGGATCACCACGGGCGCGGGGCGTTCCCATGATCATCAAGGTCACCTCCGACGACTTGACGGCCGTGTCCTCGTCGCTGCAGGCGGGCGCGGGCGAGATCGACAGCCACCTGAAGAGCATGCAGGGCCAGGTCAACAGCCTGATCGAGAGCGGCTGGCAGGGAGCGGCGTCGGGCCAGTTCAACACCCTCTACACGCAGTGGAACCAGGGAGCGGCACAGCTCAACACCGCCCTGGAGGGGATGGCGAAGCTGCTCTCCCAGGCGGCCACCGCGTACACCCAGACCGAGCAGTCGATCGCCCAGTCGATGCAGTCGTAGCCCTCGGCGGGTAAGCCTCCGGCGGAGGTGCGTATGGGATCGGACACCAGTTTCGAGGTCGATCCGTCGACCCTGGAGACGCTGTCGGGCAAGCTCTCGACGATCGAGAGCCAGATGTCGAACATCGGGGAGGTGGCGGCGCAGCTGTCGCCGGCTGACCTGGGCTCTGGGGACGTGTACATGAGCCTCCAGCAGTTCCACGACAACTGGTCACAGGGGCTTCAGACGATCAGCGGCAACATCGCCACGGTGACCAGGATCCTCACCGCCGCCGCCAAGGCATACGGTAAGGCGGAGAGCAACATCACGACCGCGGCCGGGGGATCGTCATGAGCCCCTCGCTGGACATCCTGGGCGAGTCGCAGCCGGTCCCCGATCCCGACGCCATCTCGGGCCTCGCCAGCCACTACACGTCGATGAGCGCCACGATGAAGGACGTCCACGACCAGCTGACGGCGCTGCAGCAGGACGCCCACTGGACGGGCAGCGCGGCCACGGCCTTTCGGGCGAACCTGAGCGGCCTGCCCGGCGAGCTGACCAAGGCGTACGACTCGTACCACGACATGGGGAGCACACTCTCCGCCTACGCCCAGGGGGTGAGTGACTGGCTCCGCAAGCTCACCCCCGCGGTGAACCAGGCCAACGACGTCCAGCACGAGCTGGAGCAGGCCAGGAACGCGCTGGCACAGGCCCAGGCGACCGGGGGCGACACGGCAGGCCTGCAGGCCAGGGTCAATTCCCTGAGTGGCGAGTTGCAGTGGTACCAGGGCACCATCTACCGACTGTTCGACGACGATCTCCCCGCCCTTGCCGGCACCTGCGCCCAGGGCATCCAGAACGCCGAGAACGCCGGTATCTCCAACACCTTCTGGGGAGGGCTGTCGCAGGATCTGGGCGATGTCGGCGGCGTCCTCGCCACGGTGGGGAGCGATGTCGGCGGATTCCTGATGACGGTCGTCGTCGACCCGTTCAAGGATCTTCCCGGGGCCCTCGCCGAGGTCTGGGAGCACCCTGGCTCCTGGAAGGATTGGTCGAACCTGCTCGGCGACCTCAGCTCCTGCGTGGGGGTCCTGTCGCTGGCTTTCGGGGGCGAGCTTCTCATGGTCTCCTCGCTGGCGTTGGACACCGCCCACCTCGGCACCGACGCTGTGCTTGTCGGCGAGGGCGAGGCGAGCCCCCTCGACCTCGCCTTCGATGGCGTCGGGGTCATTGCCGACGGAACCGCGGTCCTCGGTGCGGGCGCCGATGCGGGCGAGAAGGCCGTCGCGGATACGGCGGGGGACAGCGCGACTTCCTTCGAGAACGCGGACCACCTGCTGGCGGCCGGTGACACCGAGGCCGCCGCCGCGGCCAATGCCGCGGGCGTCAGCCAGGACTTCGACTCGGCCTGGCAGCAGGCTCATCAGACGCTCGGCGGCCTCTTCGGCGACGGCGTCCAGACCATCGTCTCGCCAGGTTCGTGGACGAGCGACCTGGTGACGGGTTCCGGCTCCATCAGCGATTTCGTCAACGCGTTCAAGGCCCCCAGTGAGTTCGCCTCCTCAGCCGCTGTGATGGCCACCAAGATCTCCACCGTGTCCAGCGCGGTCGCCACCACAGCCGGCTGGACCGGGGAGGAGCTGCATGCTCATGGGATCGGGTGACGATGACCAGCGGCCATCTCCGCCGCCGAGGCAGCCGTGCACCAGGAGTTCAGCACGATGCCTGGCGTGATTAGGCAGTTCAAGCCTCATACGTGGGGGGCATGGCGGGACATCTTCGTGAGCGGTGAGGCCGTATCCGACAAGCTGGTCCGCACGATGGGGGAGTACTACTCACCCGTCTTACCCCATAACCCCGTGGTGACCATCGACGGAAGCCGGGGCACGCTCTGGCTCGGAAGGGACCCGACCGACCGGGGTTCGGCGACGGACCGAGACGTCCTCCTGCGTCTTGCCAAGGCCGGGTTCGCGGCGCGCGAGACGAGCGAGGAGGAATTCCGTCAAGCCGTGAATCCAGGAGCGTCGCCTCCGTCTGTTGAGGAGCACACACCGTGACCGATGCCACTGCACCCGCCGCCCAGGTCGCGTTCATCGCCCCGGGTAACTGGGTGGCGCTGCGCATCCCGCATACCGAGAGCGACGTCGACAGCCTGGTCGCCGAGCTGCTCTGCCGTCATCCCGAGCTGGAGGCCCGGCGGGAGCTCGTCACCGACTCCCTCCGGAGCCTCGGTCGGGCATCCGCGGTCGCCGGTTGTGTGTATGCGGGGGGTGGCTTCCTCCCCATCCCGGGCGGTCCCCTACCGGTGACCCTGCTCGTCAACGCCCTGCCACCGGAGGCGGCGGCCACCCCTTCCGACCTGGCCG
>JBEKAP010000051.1:0-11825 GCA_050015875.1 Candidatus Dormibacteria bacterium
TCGGCGAGAGCCTGGGCGGCGCGCGCGCGCACGGACTCGTGCCGGTCCGCGAGGGCGACGATGAGACGCTCGACGGCGCGGGGGTCGCCGATCCTGCCCAGCGCCCAGGCGGCCAGGGTGCGCACGGCCTGGTCCTCATCCCCGAGAGAGGCGATGAGAGGCTCGACGGCGCGGGGGTCACCCATCCTGCCGAGCGCTTGGACGGCAGCATTGCGCACCTCCGGGTCGAGGTCCGCGAGCGCGGCCACGAGCGGCTCGACCGCGCGGGGGTCGCCGATCTGGGCAAGCGCCGACGCGGCAGCGCGAAGAACGTCCCTCTCATCCCTCAGGGCGACGATGAGAGGTTCGACGGCGCTGGCGTCCCCCATCCGGCCAAGCGCCTGGGCAGCTACACGGCGAAGGCCCGGGTCAGGGCTTCGCAGAGCAGCCAGGAGGGGGGCGAGGCCGCGGGGGTCGCCGATCTCGCCGAGAGCCCCGACGGCAGACCACCGCACCAAGTCCGTCTGGTCCTCCATGGCGCTGATGAGGGCGTCCACTGCCCGGGGGTCACCTATCCTGCCGAGCGCCTGGGCGGCGTCCAGGCGCACATCGGTGTCCTGATCACCGAGGGCGCTGACGAGGGCGTCCACGGCCGAGGCGTCGCCGATCCAGCCAAGCGCCATGGCGGCGGCCCTGCGCACCTCCGGGGCTCGGCCCCTCAGAGCGGCCACGAGACTCGCAGCACCGCGGGCGTCGCCTATCTCGCCAAGCGCCCACGCGGCCATCGCACTCACGTGGTCGTCCGCGTCTCCCACCAGGCCGACAAGGGGCTCCACAGCGCTGGGGTCGGCGAAGATCCCCAGGGCCACGGCAGCAGCCCCGCGGACGGTCGCGTCGTTGTCGCCAACCAGGCCAAGGAAAGGCCCCATCGCACGGTGGTCCCGGATCTGGCCGAGCCGCGCGGCCGCAGCCCTGCGCGCGTTCGCATCCGGAGCCCCGAGGGCGGCGATGAGCGGCTCTACCGCGGGGGCCCCGATCTCGCGGAGTGCCCAACCGGCAACATCGCGCACGTCCGGGTCCGGGTCGCTGAGGGTGGCGATGAGGGGCTCCACAGCGCGGCTGTCGCGGATCTTGCCGAGGGCACCGCTTGCCGTGGTGCGCACCGACCCATCCGGGTCTCCGAGGGCGGCGATGAGGGGTTCGACCGCTCGGGCGTCGCCGATCTCGCCCAGCGCGTGGCCCGCCGCCCCGCGCACGCCCGGGTCCCCCCGGTACTCCAGCGCCTCGATCAGGCCCGGCACATCATGGCTGACCTCGAGTCCGGCGACGTCAGGTGGTCCGGGGAGTGGCATGGTGCCTCATCGTGGAGCCGACCGGTTGGGTCCCGGAAGGGTTCACGGATCATGCGAGGACCCGGGGGTGGGCTCGCACGCCCTGAGAGGTCGATGAGAAGCGGAGGCGGGGCCGGCGAGCGGGTCAATTGGCCCATATACTCGAAACCGAGATGACCGAACGCGGCCGCATCCTGGTGGTCGACGACGAGCCGGCGATCACCGACTTCATCGCGCTGGGCCTGCACCACGAGGGCTACGAGGTGGCCACGGCGGGCGACGGGCACCAGGGGCTGCGGGCCGTCGATGAGTTCAAGCCGGACCTGGTCATCCTCGACGTGATGATGCCCCGGCTGGACGGATTCGAGCTCTGCCGGGCGATCGCGGGGGAGCCGCGGCGCGGGATCATCATCCTGAGTGCCCGGGACGAGACCACCGATCGCATCCATGGGCTGGAGCTGGGCGCCGACGACTACCTGGTCAAGCCCTTCGAGTTCGGGGAGCTGCTGGCCCGGGTCAGGGCGGTGCTGCGGCGGCGCACCCCGGACCTCAACCGTGTGGTCCAGGTTGGCGATCTCTCCATCGACACCGCCACCCGCGAGGTCCGGGTCGCCGAGCGCCAGCTGGATCTCTCGGTCCGCGAGTACGACCTCCTCCATTTCCTGGCCGTCCACGCCGACGAGGTGATGCTCCGCCAGCGCATCCTCGACGAGGTCTGGGGCTACAACTTCTTCGGCGACGAGAACAACGTCGAGGTCTACATCCGCTACCTCCGTCAGAAGCTGGCGGACGCGGACCACCAGCGCATCCAGACCGTGCGCGGCGTCGGCTACCGGTTGCACGCCGTCGGTGGGGTGGCGCAGGGGTGAGGTGACCTGGTGAGCCGCATCGGCCGGGCGCTGCGCAGCCTCCGCTGGCGGCTCACCCTCACCTACCTGGCGCTCATCGCCGTGCTCCTGGCCGGCCTCGGAACCTTCCAGTACCTGGGTCTCCGGAGCAGCCTCATCGATGGCCGCGTCCAGGCTCTGAGCGGCGACCTGCTGGCCGCACAGAAGCTGTATGCGAGCGGCGATCTGGCGTCCACCACGACCGCCGCCAGGGTCCGCGCCCTGGCCACCCTGATCCGGTCGGCGTCGGGTCAGTCGGTGACCGTCGCGCTCTTCGGTCCCGCCGGGGTCCGGCGCGCCGTCATCCCCACGGGCGCCGATCCCCCGCAGCTCGACCCGGGTCCCTTCGCGACGCTCATCACCCAGGGGGCCGAACAGCACGAGATCATCGACTCGGACCTCGTCGCCGGCTTTCCCGTCGGGGTCAAGGACCCAGCCCTGGCTCGCACCACCGCGGTGGTCGAGGTCTCGGAGCCGATGACCCCGATCGACAGCGTGCTCTCGGGAGACATCGAGGGCCTCGCCATCGGGGGCGGCATCCTGCTGCTGCTGGTGCTGATCCTCGGTCTCCTCCTGACCAGCACCGCCCTCCGTCCCCTCCGCCGCCTGACCGACACCGCCGGCCAGCTCGCCGGCGGCGACCTGCGCGCCCGGAGCCGGCTGGTCCCCCGCGGGGACGAGGTCGGACAGCTGGCGAGCGCCTTCGATCACATGGCGGACCGGATCGAGGAGGCCTTCGCGGCCCAGGTCGAGTCGGAGAACCGGGTGCGGCGGTTCATCGCCGACGCCTCGCACGAGCTGCGGACGCCGGTCACTGCGCTGGGCGGCTACATCGACGTGCTCCGCCGTGGCGCAGCCCAGAGTCCGCAGGCGATGGATGCCGCGCTCGGCATGATGGCCCGGGAGTCGGACCGGCTCCGGGCGCTGGTGCTCGACCTTCTCACCCTGGCACGCGTGGACGCGCGCAGCGCGCAGCGGCCGGAGGAATTCGACCTGGTGGCGGCGCTCAGCCGGCTGCTCGACGAGGTCGTGCCCGGGATGCCGCCGCAGGTGGTCCGGGACCTCGCGGGATCCCCGGTGATCGTGCAGTGCGACCGGGGGGCTCTCGCCACCGTCGTCCGCAACCTCCTCACCAACTCCGGCAAGTACGCCCCCGGGGCGCGCCAGGAGTGGTCGGTGCGTGTGGACGGCGCCCGCGCAAGGGTGGACGCGCACGACGACGGGCCGGGCATCCCGGCTGCCGACCTCCCCCACGTCTTCGAGCGCTTCTACCGCGGGGAGAAGACGCGGTCCCGGGAGGAGGGGGGCAGCGGCCTCGGGCTCTCCATCGTGCAGGGGCTGGTCCGCGCCCAGGGCGGCGAGGTCGCCATCACGAGCGCCGAGGGCGCGGGGACCACGGTCACCTTCTGGCTGCCGCTGGCGGCGGGAGGCGCCCGGCCGGGAGGCGCCACGCCCAGCTAGGGTCGAGGCGCTGCCGGGTAAGCCTCCATCAGACCGGCGATGCTCGCCAGCCAGGCGTCGGTGATCTCCGCGACCGTCGCGCCCGCTGGGAAGGTCAGGGGTTCGCCCAGGACGATCCGCACCAGGCGGCGGAAGTGGCGCGGCCGGATGTCGCCGATGTGCACGATGCCCTCCAACCCCCGGACGATCATCGGGACGAGCGGAGCGCCCGTCTCCTGGACGATGCGCGCCGCTCCGCGCCGGGGACGCTTCTGCACCTCGCCCGGGGTGAAGCCGGCGGTGGCGATCCACACCACCCCGCCCGCCCGGATCACCTCGACGGCGCGGGTGAGGGTGTCCGACCGGGTCGGGATGCCGCCCACGGCCCGGAAGAACCATCCGAAGCTGCGCGAATCGAGGAAGCGCCGGTTGAAGATCGGCTGGACGCGGCGGTCGACCAGGCCGAGCAGCGGTCCGTCGAAGTACGAGCTGTGATGCGCTGCGATGACGCACGCCTCACGCGGCACCCGGCCCTCGATGCGCACCTTGAACACGAGCCGGAGGAGGGTCAGGACAAACGGCCGGATGACCCCGTTGGCGACCATCCGCTGCAGCCACGGACCCAACCCGGCGTCCTCTGCAGCCCCTCGATCCGCCCGAGCGGCCGCATCTCCAGGGGGAGGGGCGCGTCTCGAGGCCACGTTGACGGCAGTCTACCGCGCCGTCCGGCGAGGTCTCGGCCGGCCGGCCGAGGGGTCCGCTACGGCGGGCCGTCCACGTAGTAGTGGCGCCTCCATCGGACCACGAGACCCACCGCGAGCAGGACCAGGGCCAGCTCGAAGAGGAGCGGGGTCGGGAAATGGAAGGCGGAACCGAGGACCTGGGCGACCCCGGACGCCTTGGAGCGCGGAGTCGGTGTCGGCGTGGTCCCGGTGGCCTGGCCGGCGGGCGTTGGCGTGCTCGACCCCGACGCCGGAAGGGTGGCGATCCCGGCCGGAGCGGTGGTCAGCACCGGCGGCGAGGGTGCGGTCGCGTCCACCTCCCGATAGATGGAGGCGTCTCCCTGATACGGATCGAGCGCGGCGATGACGGTCGCGTAGGGCTGGCCGGCGGCCACCGCGATGCTCTCGACCTCCTGGCGCGCCGGCTCGCCGGAGCTGTGCTCGGTCGGAAGTCCCTGATTGGCGGCGGTGAAGCTCTGGCCGGCGTCGGTGGAGCGGAAGAGTCCGCCTCCGCTGCTCCCGCCCGCGTCGGCTCCCGCGTACACGAGGTTGGGATCGAGCGGGCTGAAGGTGGCGTCCGTGAGGTAGGTGTTCTGGGGGATGCCGGTGCTCTGCGTCCAGGAGGTGCCCCCGTCCCCGGAGCGGTAGGTCCCCTTGGCGGTGGTGACCAGGACCGGGTTGGTCGTGATCGTCGCGGTGGTCGGGCCCATGCTGATCGAGTTCACGACGTCCCCTGAGGGCAGCCCGGAGCCGATCGGCTGCCACTGCCCATCGGTGGGATTCCGCCGGAAGAGGCAGGGCGCCCCGGACCCGGTCGTCGCGTAGCAGTTCGACCCGGCGGTCGCGTAGTCCAGCCCGGCGAAGAAGACCGGCCCCGAGGGGCCGGACACGCCCGCCAGGGCGCTGACGCCGTCGCCGCTCAGCCCGCCGGAATACCAGGTCGCGCCGGTGGACGAGAGGGCCACCCCGTCGTCGGTGCCGGCGGCCAGCCCGTCGGTGGTGACCGCGATGTCCCTCACGTCCAGGTTGGGGAGGCCGGCCGATTCGTCGGTCCAGGAGGTGCCGTTGTCGAGTGACTCGCGGATGCCGGAGCCCGCCAGGCCCGCGTAGATCGCCACCCCCGCCCCCGGCTGGCCGCCGAAGGCGACGCACCACACCCGCGCGCCGTGGAGCCCGGAGAGGCTCCAGGTGTTGCCGCCGTCCGCGCTGACGTAGACGCCGTTGTCGGTGGCGGCGGCGGCGATGAGCGGGTTCTCCGGGGAGAAGGCGACCTGCCAGATCTCGCCGCTCCCGAGCCCGGTGAGGCTCCCTGCCGGTGCCCAGCCGTCCGCGCCGACGGACCCGGAGAGCGCGACGGAGAGGAGGAGCGCAGCGGCGGCTCCGGCCGCCAGCGGCGCCGCGAGCCGCCTCGACAGCAGCCGGTGGCGTGGGGAGTTCAGGTTCCTGATGGCGGTGGCGATCCGAATGGTTCCAAGGGCGGGCGAATCGTGAACTGGCGCAGGGAGCATCATCCCCGCCCGGGCCGGCGGCGACTGCCGGCGAGCCGGGCCAGGATAACTCAGACCTGGATCGGCTAGTTGCCGCTCGCCACCCGCCGAACGAGGTCAGACCATGGAGCGTCGGACCAGGGTGTGCTCCCGGTCCGGGCCGACGGAGACCACGTCCACCGGGGCGCCGGCCAGCTCGCCGAGGCGCTCGATGTACGCCTGGCAGGCGGCGGGCAGGTCCTCGAACCGCCGGCAGTCCTTGGTGGAGGTGAGCCAGCCCGGCATCTCCTCGTAGACGGGCTCGGCGTGCTTGAGGTGGGAGATGTTGGACATGGGGTGATCCCAGTGCTCGCCCTTGCTCGTGTAACCGGTCGCGATCCGGAGGGTCTCGATCTGGTCCAGGACGTCCACCTTGGTGATGGCCATCGAGTCGATGCCGCTCGTGTTGACCGAGTAACGGGCGACCGCCGCGTCGAACCAGCCCACCCGGCGGGCCCGTCCGGTCACGGTGCCGAACTCGCTGCCGACCTCGCGGATGAGCTCGCCCAGGGTCCCCTCCAGCTCGGTGGGGAAGGGGCCGTATCCGACCCGGGTCGTGTAGGCCTTGAAGACGCCGATCGTCCGGGTCACCCGGTTGGGCGGGATGCCGCTGCCGGTGAGAGCCCCTCCCGCGGTCGGCGCCGAGGAGGTCACGTAGGGGTAGGTGCCCAGGTCCAGGTCGAGCATCGCCCCCTGGGCGCCCTCGCAGAGGATGCGCCGGTCCTCGCGGAGCGCCCCCTGGATGATCGGGTAGATGTCGCGGATGCGCGGGCCCAGGCGCTCGGCGTACTCGAGGTACTCGTCGAGGATGGCGCCCTCGTCGAACGGCTCGTGGTCGTAGAGGCGGGTCAGCGATTCGTTCTTGAGCCGGAGGACGAAGCGCAGCTTCTTCTCGAGGAACACCGGCTTGGTGAGGTCGCCCACCCGGAAGCCCACCCGGCGCACCTTGTCCTCGTAGGCGGGGCCGATGCCGCGGTGGGTCGTCCCCAGGCGGTCGTCGCCACGCTGATGCTCGCCCAGCCGGTCGAAGACGGGGTGATAGGGCATCACCATGTGGGCCCGGTCGCTGATCACCAGGTTGTCGGTGTTCACCCCGTGACCGTGCAGCTCGTCCAGCTCGGCGAGGAAGGACTTGGGGTTGACCACCATCCCGTGGCCGATGACGCAGACGGTGGTCGGCGAGAGGATGCCGCTCGGGATCAGCCGGAACTTGAAGGTCTGGCCGTCGACGACCACGGTGTGCCCGGCGTTGTCGCCGCCCTGGGAGCGCACGACCATGTCGACGGAGCCGGCAAGCAGGTCGATGACCTTGCCCTTGCCCTCGTCGCCCCACTGGCCGCCGATGAGGATGGTGACGCTGATGACGGAGCCTCCTGGGATCGGGATCGAGCACGCGCAGCGTATCCGGTCGCGCCCCGCCGTGGGCGTCGCCGCCTCAGCGCGGCCGCCATCGCCTCACCCCGGGGTGGGAGCCGCACCCTCGGGGTACGGTCCCCACGCCGTCCGTTTCAGGCTTGCTGCCCGCCGCCCCAGCTTGCCGTTCCGCACCAGGGTCGCCAGGCAGTCGAGGACCACGCGCCCGGCCACCAGGGCGGTCTGCTCCGCCCAGTCGTAAGGGGGGGAGCACTCCACCACCTCCAGCCCGGCCAGCCCCGGTTCTGAGACCAATCGGACCAATCCCAGCGCCTCCCGTGGCAGCAACCCCCCGGGCTCCGGCCAGCCGGTGCCGGGGACGAAGCCGGCGTCGATGACATCGACGTCGAACGAGACGTAGACCGCCGAAGCACCCTTCCAGGCCAGCTCCAGCGCGATCTCGGCGATCTTCTCGATGCCGACCCGCTCCACGTCGCCGACCGTGAGGATGGTGGTGCCCCGCTCCCGGCCCACCTTGACCCCGGCCCGGGGGGCCTGCCAGCCGCCGATGCCGATCTGGACCAGGTTCACCGCCGGCGCGTTGGGGATGTTGGTGGCGTGGAACCAGGGGGTCGTGTGCATCCGCTCGTCGAGGTCGTATTCCTGGGTGTCGACGTGGCGGTCGAAGTGGATGATCCCGACGTTGCCCGACATCGAGGGCGCCAGCCCCCGGACGGTCGGGTACCCGATGGAGTGATCGCCACCCAGGACCACCGGGAAGGCTCCGCTCTCGACGACGTGGGCCATGGCCCGTGAGATCTGGTCAAACGACTTCTCGATGTTGGCTGGAATGGTGAAGACGTCACCGATGTCGACCAGGTTGAGCTGCTCGCGCAGATCCACGCCCAACTCGTAGGAGTACGTTCCGAAGAGATTGGTGGCCCGGCGTATTCCCTGGGGCCCGAAGCGGGTGCCAGGGCGATAGGTGGTCCCCGCGTCGAGCGGCGCGCCGAGGACGGCGACCTCGGCGTCCCCGACCTGGTTGACGTCCTCCAGGAAGGGACACTTGAGGAAGGTTCCGCGTTCCCCCGCGAAGTGGGGGAGCTCCCCCCTCACAAAGGTCGAGATGGTGCGGTCCCGGATGGACGGTGCCGCGTCCAGCCCGAGCGCGAGGCCGCGCTCGATCTCCTCTTCGAGACGGCGGGTGGAGAGGCGGGCTTCGGCGCGCTGCGCCCAGGCGCCCTCGGTCTCCGGGCCGGTGTCGGTGTGCTCGCCGTCGGTCATTGGGTGATCTCCTCCGTCAGGGGTCCGAGGAACAGGTCCAGCTCCTCGATGGAGCGCCCGAGGGCGCGAATGAGCAGGCATCCGGGGCGCGGGTTGGCCATTCCCGCGGAGGCGGGAAGCCGCGAGCGCCACCTCCCCTCGCGCAGGCGGCTCGGGTCGCCAACGGCAACGACGGTCCCGATGTGGGTGAAGCGACCCATCCTCCACGACCGGCTCCGGTCGCCGTCCAGCCGCGTCCGCTCATCGAGGAGGACGTCCTCCCCGTGCAGGGCCACCAGGCGCAGGACGCCCCCGCTCAGCCCCGCAAGTCCCACCACCTCCATCGCCGCCGCCACGCCGTCGCGATCCGCGCGGATCACCGTGGTGGAGCGCAGCCGGGCCCCGGGGCGGAGGATCAGACCCGCCGAGCGCTGGCCCAGCCGGGCCCCGGCGCCCGCGTGCAGCCGGGCGCGCACGAAGCAGTCGCCGGGATGGATGACGGTGGCTCCCACCGAGCGGAGGGCGGCCCTGGTGCCTGGCTCCGCCTCCACCTCCAGCCGCCAGCGGTCGCCGTCGATCAGCCCGCCGCGCGTCTGGACCAGCACAACCTCGCAGCGGGGGGCGGCGCGGGCTCGCACCACCCGCCAGGGTGCCCCCGCGGAGGCGCGGGCCAGCCGGGTGCCCTCGGGAGCGGCGGCGAAGCCGACGCGGCAAGCCGCCGCGGCGGGCGCCCGCGGGTGGGGCGCCGGCATGGCGGGGGTCACCACCGCCCGGCCGCGGTCTGGTGGTCATGGTGGGGCGCGTGCCCGCGGTCGCGCGGCGCTGTGATCGCCGTGCCGGCCACCAGCACCTGCGGGCCGCTCTCGTGTCGCGCGAGCTGCCCGCTGACCCACCGGCAGACCGCCTCGACGCCGCTCCCGCCGCGGAGGTCGGTGAAGGCGACGGGCCTCCCCTCCCGCCGGGCCTCGGCGTCCCGCCGCATGACGGCGAGATCGGCACCGACGAGCGGAGCGAGATCCGTCTTGTTGATCACCAGGAGGTCCGATCGACCGGTGCCCGGACCACCCTTGCGCGGCACCTTGTCGCCGCCGGCCACGTCGATGACGAAGATGGTCGTGTCGGCGAGCGCGGGGGAGAAGGTGGCCGCCAGGTTGTCGCCGCCGGATTCGATGAGCACCAGGCGGAGCCCGGGCAGCCGGCGCTCCAGGAGGCGCACCGCGTTGAGGTTGGGGGTCACGTCCTCCCTGACCGCCGTGTGCGGGCAGGCGCCGGTCTGGACCGCGACGATTCGAGATGGCGGGAGGGCGGCGTGGCGGCGGAGGAAGAGGGCGTCCTCCTCGGTGAAGAGGTCGTTGGTGACCACCGCCATCTCGAGGTCGCCACGCAACCCTTCGCAGAGACGCTGGACGAGGGCTGTCTTGCCCGAGCCCACCGGCCCCGCGATGCCGACTCGGAACGCTCTCATCGGTACCCCTCCCTGCTCACGATGCGAAGAGCCGCGAGTTGAGGAGCGGCTGGCGCATCCCCGCGATCTCCCACCTCACGCTCATGGCGGGTTGCACCCGGCCGCCGGCGCAACCCCCGGCAGCGGTGGCCACCCGGGGGCCGAGTCTCGCGACGGCCGCCACCGCGTCGTCGGAGCTCACCACGCCAAGGCGCGTCGCCACCTGCGCCTGGCTCCACAGCGCGGCCTGGGAATGGGCCGCCGCCGCCCACTCGAGGGGCGCCCCGGCCAGTCCCGCCAGCCAGCCGAAGACGACGGCGCGGTGCCAGCCGTGCGGTCTCCGGGCGCTCAGCTGAAGGAGACGAGCACCGCTCGCCTGCGAGGCGGCGCGCCAGCCGGGGAGCGCGACGAACCGGTCCAGGTGGTGGGACACGGCGGCCACGGCGCGCGGCCCGCGGCAACGATGGGCGCGTGCCAGGTGCGGGAGCTCCACCGGCACCAGGAGGTCGTCCAGCGTCCCCTCCAGCCAGTCTGCGAGATCACGCGCGCAACAAATGGACCCATCGCGCACCGCGGCCTCCCATCCCATCGAGGAGGTGAACCCTCCCGTCGGCAGGGCGCTGTCGGAGAGCAGGAGGAGGCGGAGCAGGGCCAGGAGCTGGTCGGACCCGGCCGCCGGCCGGGGGCTGATCTGGCGGCCCACCTCAGAACAGCTGGTAGAGCCGCGCCAGCGGGACGCTCGATTGCGGCAGGGAGGCGAGCCGCTCACCGTCCGCCTCGACGTGGTAGCGGGACGGGTCGACGCGGATCTCGGGGAGGGCACTGTTGCGCACCATCTCCGCCTTGGACACGGTCCGGCAGCCGCGCACCGCCGCCACCTGCCGGCGGAGGCCCAGCCGCTCGGGCAGCCCGCCCTCGACGGCCGCCTGGGAGGTGAAGGTGACACAGGAGACCTCGGGAGCGAGCGCCGCGAACATCTGCCGGCCGAGCGTGGGCTCGCACGTGGGAATCGAGGCGTTGAGATCGCCGAGCTGAGCGAAGGCGATCCATCCCGACTTCAGCACCAGCGCCGGCCGCACCGCAAAGAAGGCGGGCCGCCAGAGCACCAGGTCGGCGAGCCGGCCCGGAGCGATGCTGCCCACCAGGTGGTCGATGCCATGGGCTCGCGCCGGGTTGACGGTGAGCTTGGCCAGGTAGCGCAGCACCCGGGCGGTGTCGTGCTCCTCGGTATCGCCGGGGAGCGGTCCGCGCTGAACCCGCATGGAATGGGCGGTCTGGAAGGTCCGCCGCCAGGTCTCGCCGATCCGGCCCATCGCCTGGGAGTCGCTGGACATCATGCTGATCGCGCCGAGGTCGTGGAGCACGTCCTCGGCCGCGATGGTCTCGCCCCGGATGCGGGACTCGGCGAAAGCCAGGTCCTCGGGGACAGTGGGGTCGAGGTGGTGGCAGACCACCAGCATGTCGAGGTGCTCGACCAGCGTGTTCACCCCATATGGGCGGGTCGGGTTGGTCGAGCTGGGCAGCACGTTGGCGAACCCCGCCATGCGGATGATGTCGGGGGCGTGACCGCCTCCCGCCCCCTCCACGTGATAGGCGTGGATGGTCCTGCCGGCGATGGCGGCGATGGTCTCCTCGACGAATCCGCTCTCGTTGAGGGTGTCGGTGTGGATGGTCACCGCCACGTCGGTGGCGTCGGCGACCCGCAGCGCCGCGTCGATCGCCGCCGGGGTCGATCCCCAGTCCTCGTGGAGTTTGAGCCCGCAGGCCCCGCCCTCGATCTGGTCGAGGAGGGGCTGCAGGGTGGCGCAGTTACCCTTTCCGGTGAAGCCCACGTTGACGGGGAGCCGCTCCGCGGCCCGCAGCATGTTGGCGAGGTTCCA
>JBEKAP010000052.1:0-11686 GCA_050015875.1 Candidatus Dormibacteria bacterium
GGCGCCTCGCCAGCGCGCTGGGGATGCCCGGGATCGGCGCCGAGCCGGTGACGGTGTCCGCCGCGCGCCTGCGCCAGGCCGGCCTCCCCCTCCGCGGCGAGCTGGTCGCCGCCATGCTCGACCAGAAGTCGGTCTGGGACGGGATGGTGGAGCGCTACGCCCCCACTCGCCAGGTCGCCGAGCGCATCCTCGACAACCGCTTCTACCAGGGCGTGAGCGACGCCTTCGTGGGCAGCCACGAGTACGCCGCCATCGAGGCCCTCTACGAGCTCCACGAGGAGGGGGAGTACGACTGCCTGGTGGTCGACACGCCGCCATCGCGGAGCGCCATCGATTTCCTGGAGGCGCCCGAGCGGATCTCCGACTTCGTGGGGGCGCGCCTCCTCTCCTGGCTCGCCCATCCCTCGCGGGGTGGCTTCCACGCCATGAACCTCGCCGCCGCTCCGCTGCTGCGCATCGCCGACCGCCTCCTCGGCGGCGAGGTGCTCGGCGAGCTCGGCGACTTCGTCGGCGACCTCCAGACCCTCTACGGGGGCGTGCAGCGGCGCGCCCGCTCCGTGAGCCGGCTGCTCCGCAGCCCTCGGGTCGGCTTCGTCATCGTCACCACCCTCGAGCCGGCGGCATCCGCCGAGGCCGAGCACTTCGCGACCAAGCTGCGGGAGCTGGCCATGCCGCTCCGCGCCGTGGTCGTCAACCGGGTGCTTCCCGCGTTCCTCACCGGCGAGGCGGCGATTCGAGCCGCGGATGCGCTCGCCGACGACCACCGCGGCGCCGAGGCGCTCAGCCGCGCCATCCGTGCCCCGGTCGATGCCGCCGCCGCGGTGGCTCTGGGTCGCACCCACCGGTTGTTCCACGAGCTCGCCCAGCGGGAGGCCCGCCAGCTGGCCCGGCTGGGGCGCATCGCCGACGTCGCCTCCGTCCAGGTGCCGCTGATCACGACCCCGGTCAGCGCCCTCGAAGGCCTCGTGCAGGTGGCCGCGGCGCTCTGACGCCCTTCTTCAGAACCGTGCCCGCCGGAACCTTGTCGGGCTCGGAGAGTTCGGTCTCATTCTCCTGGCCGTCGCTGCCGAGGTCGATCACCTCCGTCGTCGCGGGATCGCCGAGGCTCACCAGGGTGGCGGCGATGCCCGGATCGCTGGTCGTGACCACAAGCTGATTGGTTGCGGACAGCTGTGCCAAAAACTCGAGGAGTCCTCGACCGCGGCGGGGGTCGGCGGAGGCCAGGGGCTCGTCGAGGAGGAGGGGTACCGACTCACCGGCGTCGCCGAGAACATCGCAGAGGGCCAGCCGGAGCAGCAGCGCCACCTGGTCACGGGTGCCGTGGGAGACCAGGTCCAGGGACACGAGCTGGTCGCGATCCGGGGACGCCAGAGCGATGGCGAAATGGTCCATGTCGACGTTGGCCTCGGAGTAGTGGTCGCCGGTCAGCAGGGCGAGGCGTTCCGACACCGACGCCGCCAGGCGCGGCGCGAGACGCCCGTGCACGTCGCGTCCGGCGGTCTCGATCATGGCGATGGCCCGCTGGAGAGCCTCCTGCTGATGGAGTGCCCGGTCCCGGGCGGCGGTCACGGTCAACCGCTCGTCCTCGAGATCCGCGAGCGAGGGCAGGCTCCCTGCGAGCCCGTCGAGACGAGCGCGGAGACCCTGGATGGCGGCGGTGGCCCGAGCCGCCCGCTCCTGGGCCACCACGGCCTCTCGCTCGAGGCGTGCGAGCGAGGCGGCATCGCTGGAGACGTCGCCGGACGCTGCGTCCGGGTCGCCGCCGCGGCGCCGGAGATCGTCCCCGAGCTCGGTCCGCCGGTTGGCGAGCGCCTCGATGTCCGACCCCCCGGTGCGCTGCCGGCGGCGGGCCTCGGCCAGCCGGGCGGCCAGCCGGTCGTGCTCGTACCTGTGGGCGCACCCCTCGCGGAAGGCGGACACCGCTGCCAGCGGTGCGAGACCGGCATCGAGGCCCGCGGCGGCCGTGGCCACGCGGATCCGCTCCTCGACCCCCTCGGCCGTGGCGCGGCTCCGCCCCGCCTCCTCGCCCAGCTCGGCGTACTGCGTTTCCCGCTCGGCGAGGCGGGCGTCCTCCAGCACCAGCTCGCGACGGCGGAGGGACAGCTTGGCGGCCGCGTCGACGGTGGCGAGCGCCGCGGCCGCCGTCGTCAGCAGCATCTCGACCCGGCATCCTGCGGGCGGCCGCGTGGGTGCGCTGAGGCCCGACTCGCGGGCGAGCGCCAGGCAGCTCTCCACCGCCGCCTCCAGCTCTCCTCGCGCGCGCATCTGCTCGGCGCGGTGCACCTCGACGAGGGCCGCCTGCTGCCTGCTCTCCTCGTGAAGGTTGCGGGCGGCCGGGAGGGTGGCGGCGAGCCGCTCCAGGCCGGCCGTGCCGAGGTCCAGCCCGGGGAGACGGCCGGCCAGCTCGAACCTGGCCCGGCTCCCACTGCGGAAGGCGAGGATGCCGACGACCGCGAGGGCCGCCACGACCAGCAGGCAGCCGGCGCCGAGCAGGGCCGCGGGCCCGTGCCGTCCGGTGGCGGCCACGACACCCGACGCCCCTCCGCCCAGCGCGGTCACGGCGGCGAGGCCCCAGACGGCTCCTCGGACCCGGGCCGCGGCAGTCCGAGCCGCGGCCACCATGGGCACCACCGCCTCCAGCTGGCTGGGGTCGACGCCGCCCAACCCGGTCACCGCGATCTCGCGCCGCAGGGCCTCGCCGCGGGCCGTGGCGGCGACCTCCTCGTCGCGATGGGCGATCGCCGCGGAGACCTCGACCCGGCGGCGAAGGGCGATGGCTGCGACGGTCTCCCGCTCCCCGATCGGGCTCGACTCCGGCATCGCCTGGAGCCCGGCGGAGATCTCGGCGCGCCGGCGCCGGAGGGCGCCGAGCGGTTCCTGGACTACGGACCAGCGCGCCTCCGCCTCGGCGGCCGCACGAGCGGCCTGGTTCAGCTCGCCTCCGAGGGCGATCACGGCGGCCTCGTTCTGCACCGGGAAGCTCGCGTATGCCGCCTCGGCCTCCAGCGCTCGGGAGAGCTCGGCCGCTTCCCCGGCGGCCAACCGCAGCTCCTCCGTCTGAGCGTCGAGCTGGGCGATGCGGCCGCGGATCCACGCACGCTGGGCCGCCACCGCCGCCTCCGTCGCCAACCGGGCCTCCTGTTCCAGCTCACGAAGCCTCGCCTCCTCGACGGCGAACGACGCGATCCGGTCTTGGGCAGCCTCCATCTCCCTCTCCAGGCGGCGCGCCTGGGCGATGGCGACCCCCAGGGGGCTGGTGACCCGCCGCTCCGTGCCGACCCGCTGGAGTGCCTCCGCCAGCCTCGTGGTGGCCTCGGCCGCAGTCGTCCCCTCGGCGCCCGCATCGACCAGTCGCTCCAGCGCCTCTCGAAGGTGTCCCGCCTGCTGCGGCGCGGCATCCGCGGAGGAGAGTTGCAGCCCATCTTCGCCCAGCCAGGCCGCGGCGCAGAACACCGCCTCGTCGACGCCCAGGTGGAAGCGGCCGGGGCACACGGTGCGCCCGACCCGGAACTGCTGGGTGATGTCCCCGCCACCCAACTCCTGGACCTGGGCGTGCACCCGGTCACGGTCGAAGGTCTGGGCCACCCGGAGCCGCCGCCCGCCGTCCAGCCGGTACGTCAGCGTCAGGCCGAAGCGCCCCGACGTCCAGGGGAGCCAGCGTGCCCAGTCACTCCGGTCGCGGGGGTGGCCCGGCCCGCCCGCCTCGAGGCCGTACAGGGCGGCGCGGATGGCCCGGTGGAGCGTCGACTTCCCGGACTCGTTGGGCCCGAGGACGACGGTGATGCGCTCCCCGAAGTCGAAGCGCCGCTGACGCAGCCGCCCGAATCCGGTGACCTCCAGCCGCTCCAGCCTCACCGGAGCCCCACCTCGCCGCCCGCGAAGGCCTCCAGTCCGTAGCGGAGGGCGTCGTTCAGCACCGACTTCATCGCCGGGCTGTCGGCGGCCGTCAGCTCGGCCAAAGCCACCCGGACGAAGGCGCCCCGGGTGGTCCCCTCCTGGGCGAGTGTCTCGAGGTCGGTCTCGTGAGCGGTGAGATCGCGGATGCGGATGGCCGCGACGCCGGTCGCGTCGCGGACCGCGCTCTCACAGTCGAAGAGGTCGATCCCGAGGCTCGGGGGCACGCTGCCCATCAGGTCCACGCGCAGGGTCGTCCGCTCCAGGGGAAGACCGGCGGTGGCGGTCAGCACCTCGGCGCTCACCCGGTCGACCGTCGCGGTGAGGCTGCCGACCCCGTCCATCGGGCACGCGATGATCCCCGCGTGCCACCGGTTGTCGTCCAGGGCGACGCAGCGGATCTCGCCGCGATCGGTGATCTCGACGACCACCGGCCCCCGCGGCTCGCTCTCGTCGAAGGCGAGCGGCTCCGGGCTTCCCGGGTAGACGAGCCGTGCTCCGAGATCGATCCGGCGGGCGTGGTAATGGCCGCAGAGGGCCAGGGCATACCCGCGCTCGCGGATCTCGGCGGCGGCGAACGGACCGTGCACCCCCTTCCCCGCGGGCCGGCTGCCGGTCTCGGCACCGTGGAAGAGGGCGAGGTGGACTCCGTCCCGACCCCTGGTGCGGCGCCCGCCGCCGTCGGTCCCGAGGCCTCCCGCCAGCGGGTTCCCCGTCCAGGCCGGCTCGGGGTGGCCGAGCCCCCAGACGGTGAGCCCCTCGGTCAGCTCGAAGGGCTCCAGCCGGCTGCTCTCGAAGAGGTGGACGTTGGCCGGCCAGCGGGCGCGGAGATAGAGGCTGCCCGGGACCAGCGGGTCGTGGTTGCCGGGGGCGAGCAGCACCGGCATCGGCTGCCAGGCGGCGAAGGTCTCGAGCAGGAACTGGGCCGTCTCGGCACCGGCCCGCTCATGCTCGAAGAGGTCGCCAGCGATGGTCACCGCGTCGCAGTCGTGCTCCTGGGCCGCCTCGCCGGCGCGGCGGAGGGCCTCGCGCAGTCCCTGGCGGCGGCGACGTGCCAGCTCCCCGTGGCAGCCCATCTGGGCAAAGGGGCGATCGAGGTGCAGGTCGGCCAGGTGGAGAAGCCGGTACGTCATATGGTGGCGAACGTCAGTTCGCGACCCACCCTACCAGGGGCGCGGGCCGCGGTCAACTCCTCGGCCGGCCCCGGGGTCGAGGGACGTGGGCTCAGGCCCGGAACTCGGGCGGCCGCTCGGGACTGGCCTGTGCCAGCGCTGCCCTCACCCCCTCCGCGTCGAGGTCGGCCGCATAAACCGGTGTACCAGGTTGCTGCCGCCACGAGTCGTCGATGCCCCCGCCGTCCACCGGGTCGAAGCCCAGATCGACGACGAGGCGCATGACGATCGCCTTGGCCTCGGGATCGTCGCCGGCGACCGGCAGGGCGATCCGCCCGGGCGTGCCGGGCGGCCTTCCACCCTCGAGGAGGTGCCGGGCCCGGATGCCGTTGAAGGCCTTGACCACCGGGCGGCCCAGGTGGTTGCTCACCCAGCGGCTCTCGGTCATGCCGTCCTCGATCTCGGCGATCCGCCCGTCGCGGAGGGGGTAGTAGTTGCCGGTGTCGACGATCGGCGCCCCCGGCTCCGCGCCGTCGAGGATGCCGGCCGGAAGCGACGGGATGGCACGCTCGGGGATGGTGACGATCACGAGCTCCGCGCCCTCGGCGGCGACTGCCGCGAGCGCGGCGGTGGCACCCGTCTCCTCCGCCAGGTCCTCGAGCGTCTGGGGCCCGCGGGAGTTGGCGACCACCACCTCGTGGCCGAGGGCGGTCAGCCTGCGGGTGAGGGTGCTCCCGATGTTGCCGGCCCCTATGATCCCGATCCTCACGGCTGCCTCAGCACCTCCAGGGCGCGGTCGGCGTGGACGCTCATGTTGGTCCCGCTCTTGATCACGTCCAGCACGCGGCCGTCGCTGCCGATCACGAAGGTCCAGCGCTTGACCGGGATGATGCCGAACCGGGTGTTCACACCGAACTGCCGGGCGACCGTTCCGTCAGGGTCGGAGAGGAGGGGATAGCCGAGCGAGTGACGCTCGGCGAACTGACGCTGCCTGGCGACGCTGTCGTGGCTGATCCCGATCCGCTGCCCACCCGCGGCGGCGAACTCACCGGCCAGGTCCCGGAAGTGGCAGCTCTCCCGGGTGCAGCCCGCGCTCATCGCCGCCGGGTAGAAGAAGAGCACCACCCGACCCCTGGCGAGGAACTCGGACAGACGCCGCGGCGTGCCAGTCTCGTCCTGGAGCTCGAAGTCGCCGGCCAGGTCGCCCTTCTCCATCCGGCTCAATTTAGCGCCGTCGTACCCGCCGCCGCCGTCCGAGCCGGCGTGCGGCCCGCAACTCCGGCCCGTGGTCCCTACCGCCGTGGCGCCGGGGTACCCGGGTGCAACAGGGTCAGCGCTTCCGGCACGCTCGCCGCCACCGGCACGCCGGCGCGGCGGATGGTCTCCGAGTCGTGGAGGCCGGCACCGCTGTCGAGAAGGATGCAGGCGATGCCCGCGCCGCGCGCGGCCAGCGCGTCGTCCACGGTGTCGCCGACCATCACCGTGCCCGAGCGCGGCACCCCGAGATTCTCGAGGTGGGCGACCAGGTTCTCGAGCTTGACCCCGCCCCGCTCCGCCCCGCGCAGCCCGTCGATGCGGACGAAGTGGCCGGCGATGCCCTGTCGCTCGATAGCGGGGAGGAGGTACTCCTCGGGCAGCATCGAGCAGACCGACTGGGTCCAGCCCAGCTCCCGGATCTCGTCGAGGACCTCGCGCGCTCCCGCCGCGAGCCTGCAGCCATCCTCGATCCGCGCGTACTCGAGGTGGAAGGCGTGGTCGAGCCGCACCCACTCGTCGTGGCCGATCGGCCGCCCCAGCAGCCGCTCGTAGAAGAGGTGGATCGGGCGGGTGAAGCCGCGCCGGTAGGACTCACCGGTGACCGAGACGTCGAACCCGGCCTGCCGGAAGGCGATGGTGGTCGCCTCGACCACTGCGCCCACGTCGTCCAGCAGGGTGCCGTTCCAGTCCCAGATGACGTGGCTCGTGGTCTTCGGCAGCGCCCCGTTGGTGCCGCTCCTCTCCGCGTCCATCCCGGCGATCCTACCCGCCACAGCCGCTCCCGCGGCCGCGGAGCGGAACCCCCGCGCTCAGTCCCCGGCGCTGCGGTACCGCTCCGAGCGACGCTGCAGCAGCGCGTCGAGGGGGAGGGGGCGGAGGGCGGCGAGGTGGCGGAGCAGGGCGCCCCGGAGGGCTCCCGCCACCACCTGCGCATGGGCATGGGCGCCGGGAGCGGGCTCGGGGATCAGCTCGTCCACCAGCCCGAGGCGGTAGGCGGTTCCGACCCACGGGCGCTGGGCGGCGGCGGCGCGTGCCTTCTGTGCAGCGTCGCGGTAGAGGATGGCGGCCACTGTCTCGGGGGGGGCGACGCAGTACACCGCGTTCTCCAGGGCCAGCACGCAATCGGCGATGCCGAGCGCGAGCGCGCCCCCTGAGCCCCCCTCGGAGAGGACGCACGAGATGACCGGGGTCCGGAGTCGCAGCAGTGTCAGCAGCGAATCGGCGATCGCCCACGCCTGGCCGCGCTCCTCGGCGCCGATGCCGGGCGCGGCGGCCGGGGTGTCCACCAGGCAGATCACGGGGAGCCCGAACTTCTCCGCCAGGCGCATCAGCCGGATGGCCTTGCGATATCCCTCAGGGTGGGGCATGCCGAAGTTGTGGATGGCCCGCGAGGCGGCGTCGTTGCCCTTCTCCTGGCCGATGACCATCACCCAGGCGTCGTCGTCGGGCGTGGCCCCGGAGCCGCCCAGCTGGGCGGTCCCGCCGATCACGGCGCGGTCGTCGCCGAAGAGCCGGTCGCCGCGCAGCTCGGTGAAGTCGTGGAACAGGGTCCTCAGCAGCTGCAGCGTGCGGGGGCGCCCGGGGTTGCGGGCCAACTCGACGGCGGTGAACGCCTGCTTCTCCCGCTCGGCGGTGGAGAGGGGGTCGGCGACCGACGGCCCCGGGCCGGCGGCGACGCGCTCACCCACGCCGCTCGTGGGCGCGTCCCCCGCGTGCTGTGGGTCGCCGGTGGACGCGGGCAGGGCGGTCGCGGTGGTCGCGAATCCCATCGCGGGGCCTCCCGGCGGCTCCGCCGCGGCGGCCGTCAGGCCACGGAGCTCGCGGTCGGCGCTCCCCGCGGTCAGCGCCCGGAGGATGCCGGCGACCAGCTCGCGCAGCTCCCGGCGGTCGACGACCTGGTCGACCATCCCGTGGCTCAGCAGAAACTCGGCGGTCTGGAAACCCTCGGGGAGGGCCTCGTGGGCGGCCTGCTCGATGACCCGGCCTCCGGCGAAACCGATCCGGGCGCCGGGCTCGGCGAGGATGACGTCGCCCTGTGCCGCGAAGGAGGCGGTGACGCCGCCGAAGCACGGGTCGGCGAGCACGGAGATGTAGGGCAGCCCCGCGTCGGCGACCGTGCTCACCCCCGCGGTGCAGCGGGCCATCTGTGCCAGCGAGGCGATGCCCTCCTGCATCCGGGCGCCGCCGCTGCTCGAGACGGCCACGAGCGCACGCCCCTCGGCCACGGCCAGCTCGCATCCCTGGGCGAAGAGCTCCCCCGCGGCGGAGCCCAGCGAGCCGCCCAGGAAGCCGAAGTCCATGCACGCGAGGATGGCCGGTACGCCACCGATGGTCGCCCGGGCGATCAGGAAGGCCTCATCCAGCCCGGTCTTGAGGCGGGCCTCGGCGACCCGGGCGGGGTACGGGCGCCCGTCGTCGAAGCCGAGGGGATCGCGGTCGGAGAGCGGGATCGCGACCGGCTGGACGCTCCCCGGGTCGGCGAGCTGGGCCGCCCGGGCCGCCGCCGGCAGCTGGCCGTGGTGGCCGCACCACGGGCAGACCCGCAGCGCGCCCTCGTACCTCTCCAGGACGAAGCGGCGGCCGCACCCCTTGCAGGCGACGCTGCCCGACCGGGCCACCGGCTTGAGCCGGGGACCGGGTGCCTGAAGCGGCCGCTCGCGGGGGGGGCCCGCGGCGGTGAAGCGTCCCAGCATCAGTCCGCGTTCCACTCCCAGGCGACGGCGCCCCAGGTCGCGCCCGCCCCGAAGGCCGCCACCACCACACGGTCGCCCCGCTTGAAGCGGCCCTGCGCGGCGGCACCGGCCAGGGCGAGGGGGATCGACGCGGAGCTGGTGTTGCCGGTTTCGGCGATGTTGACCACGACTCGCTCCATCGGAATGCCCATCCGTTTTGCGGCGGCCTCGATGATGCGCTGATTGGCCTGGTGGGGGACGTAATGGTCGATGCTCGCCGGGTCCCAGCCGGCGTCACCGCAGACCCCGGCGGTGACGTCGCAGAAGGTGTCGACCGCCATCCGAAAGGTTCCCCTGCCGGCCATCCGGAGCCTGTCGGGGCTGCCGGGGTCGTCGGGCTTGGGGCCGTAGTAGATCAGGTGTCCCTTGGACCCGTCCGCCCCCCAGCGCCGGGCCACGATCCCGCCCTCGGAGGCGGCCCCCAGCACGGCTGCGCCGGCGCCGTCGCCGAAGAGGACGCAGGTGCTGCGATCCTCCCAGTCGACGAGCGTCGTCATCGACTCCGCGGCGACCAGCAGGATGTGGTCGGCGACGCCGCTCCGGATCATCCCCTCGGAGACGATCAGGCCGTAGGTGAAGCCGCTGCAGGCCGCGTTGAGGTCGAAGGCGGGGATGCCCCCCAGGTCCAGCGCCCGCTGGATCAGGCAGGCGGTCGAGGGGAACCGGGTGTCCGGGGTGACCGTCGTCACCACGATGGCGTCGATGGTGGGCGAGCCGGCCAACTGCAGGGCGCGGCGGGCGGCCCTGACCCCCATCTCGGAGGTGGTCTCCCCGCCGGCGACCCGGTGCCGGAGCCGGATGCCGGTCCGCTCGGTGATCCAGGTGTCGGAGGTGTCGACCATCGCCTCGAGATCGGCATTGCTCAGGATGCCGTCGGGCAGGTGGGCAGCGACGGAGAGGATGCCGGCCCGGCGCTCCCGTGCGGTGACCTCGGTCGATGCCACGGTGGCGGCGAGGGTGGACATCTCAGCCCAGAAGCGCCGACCGCCCGGCCTGGTTACGGTGGCGGCCCGCGCTCCCGGCCGGTTCGCGGGGCGTCGCCAGGCGGCGAGGCGGCCTGATAGCCTTGCACCCAGGCCAACTCCGCCTGACCCGATTGGAGCGTCCCTGCGGCCGCAGGGCCTGTGATCTCAGCCGGAGTGGACGGCGAAAGCGGGAGCTTTGCCCCGGGTGCCGGGCCGGGTGGAGGACGTGGTGGCCAGCAGGTGGACCGAGGTCGAGGTCTACGCGACGTACATGAAGCTGACCGGCGAGGTCGAGGTGCCGGACCTTCAGCGCCTCAGCGACGTCGTGAATGGAGGTGGGCGCTACCTGGCCCTCCGCGACACGCGGGCCGAGCCCCTCTCCGTCAACTACCCCGTCCTCAGCCGCGTGGAGCCGCGCACCACCATCGCCAAGTCGGCGGTGATCCTCATCTGCCCGCTCGAGGAGGTCGAGCGGGAGCGCATTCCCGGTGCGCACCGCGCCAAGCTCTCCCACCAGGCCGTCTTCAACAGCGTCGCCTTCTCGCTGGTCGGCGACATCCACCTGGAGCCGGGCCAGAGCCTCCGGGAGCGGCTGGAGGCGCACCCCGCCGACTTCCTCCCCCTGACCAACGTCTCGGCCCTCTGGGTGACCGCGCTCTCCGCCGAGACGAGCGCCGTCCAGCGCGTCTTCGCACTGCTCAACCCGGCGGCCATCCTCAGCTTCTCCGAGCGTTAGCGGGGGCGGGGAAGGACCCTTCCGCACCCGGCTGACGGAGGCGCCGAGCACCGCGCGGCCACCCTCGCCGAGGCTGTTTCCAGCCCTGTCGCCGACGGTGTCGGCGGGCAACCGGTAACCGTGTGGTGACGTGGTTGACGCGAACTCCTCCGTGGAGTAGAGTTCCCCGCCGTTGACGATTCAGGTCTCCCGTGTCGCCCGTCCGTGGCCGGCGCCTCCCGTCTCGGGCGCGCCCTGCGGAGTTCCGACCGAGAGCTGCCGGGCCCGCATCATCGACGTCGGACCATGACGCTGCGAGGGGGCCACAGCCGCGGTGCGGTGGAAGTCGGGACCTCCCGGCTGAGATCCGCCGCCGGGGTCGCCGCCGCGGTCGCCGTGCTGCTGGCGGCGAGCCCCGCGGCACAGGGGCCGTTGCGGAGCGCGGTGCCGTCCGCCGGCTCCACCCCGAGCCTGGCCAGCCTCCTCCAGCGGCTCGAAGGTGCCGACTCCACCCCGTCCCCCTCGTCCCACGCCACCCTGGACGCCGCACTCCCCAGCGGGTGCAGCTCGAGCGGTGGCTGGGTCACCTGCAGCTACGGAGCCACGGGTGGGAGCCAGTCGCTCACCGTCCCGGAGGGGGTCGCGTCGATCACCTTCGATCTCACCGGGGCCGCGGGTGGCGGTGGCGGCAACGCCGGGCCCGCCGGGGAGATGTCCGGAACCCTGACCCTCCCCGGCGGGGGCTCCACGGCGACGGGCCTGTCCATCGACGTGGCCACCGCGGGCGGGTCCGACGGCAACCAGCCGGACCCCGGCTATCCCGACGGCGGCACGGGCGGGAGCGCCCCGGCCAATCCCGGCTGCGGCGGCGGCGGGGGCACCCAGGTCTGGATCGGCTCGACGCTCTACGCCGAGGCCGCCGGTGGCGGCGGCTGCGGCGGCTACGGTTCCGGCGACAGCCCGTCGGCGGGCGGCGAGGGCGGCACCCCGGCGGGCCTGGACGGCGCCACC